>CAYSKY010000915.1:0-1501 GCA_964431425.1 uncultured Burkholderiales bacterium | reverse complement strand
ACGTTGGCCAGGGTGTTGAACAGAAAGTGCGGCTCGATCTGCGCCTGCAGCGCTCGGAGGTTGGCCTCCGCCGCGGCACGCTCTGCCGCCGCCACCCGCTGGCGTTCCTCGGCCAACGCCATCTGCCCGGCCAGTTCTTGCAGCCGCCGGCGCCAGATCAAGGTCAGGATGGTTGAAATGACCATCGAGACCACCAGGCTGGTCGCGATCTGCTGCTGCGTGAACACCCAGCGGCGCATCCCGACGTAGCCCGGTATGAACGTCACGGCATAAAAGCAGACCGTGACGATCGCGGTGCCGATCACGGTGTAGAACAGTGCGACGACCAGAAAATGCTGACGGTTGATGACTCTCATCACCGGGCCGAGTAACTCAAACACGCCCCAAAAACTGAAGCCGATGATGTTGGCGAACAGCAGGTTGCTGGCGAACACCTGCAGCACCTCGGCCATCGAGTTCACCCGCGAGTTGATCAGTCCGACCAACAGGAATCCGGTCGCGAACATCGCGTTGAACAGCAGCGTATAGACGAGATTTCGGGCAAAGGATCGCGGCCAGCGGCGGAAGAACGCGATCGCTTCAAGGGGGTGAAAGTGATCGCTTTCGATATCGAGCGCCAGCCGCTTCTGGGCGGCGGCGATCGCATGGCGGTCTACCGGTGCTGGGTCGTGCGTAACGTTGGACACGGCGGAATGCCTATCGGGGTTTCTCGGGACTAACGGGCTGTTTTGGCTTGCTGGGTCGCGTCACGTCGATGCCACCAGCGATAGGCAAGATAACCCAACCCGGCAAGAATGCCTGCACCGACCAGCGTTTTGAGTGCCCGCGCCCAGATGCAAAGCAGGGCGATTCCCATGCCAAACGCCACCCATTGCACCCACCAGTGGCCGGGGCTGGTAAACCAGTTGATGAAAGCGCACAGGCCCACCACGAACAGGGCCGTGAAAGGAAAGGTGACGGCTTTGGCGAGATGGCCGATGGGGCGGAGGGGATTCATGTTGAATGCCTGCGTTGTGGTTGGCGAGGACTGCATGTTGCCCCTGGCGTTTTGCACCCGGCGCAAAATGCGACGGATCGTCTTGAAGCGGGCGTGGGCGGCATTTTCGGGGCGCGAATGGTCGGCCATTTCTGGCCGGGGCCGCGGGTCCGGCGGGTGCAGTGTCAGCGCCGGCGGGGGCCGGGCAAAAAAAACCCGCATTGAACGGATGTCATTGCGGGCCAATAGCCAGTCAGAAAATAAATTTCCCGACTGGCTCCTCAGGATGATTCGTGATCACTGGCTTTGTTACGGACGGGACGCCCGAACGGATGCAGGGCGGCTGGTCCATGTCAGGCGTGGTGGAAATCCGGCTACAATTCCACCAGGACAGCTGTTCCCGATGCCCGCCGCGGCACCGGCGGGCCTGTCCCGGCATTGCGGGCGTCGTATAACGGCATTACCTTAGCTTCCCAAGCTAAAGAAGAGGGTTCGACTCCCTTCGCCCGCTCCAGACACCGAAAG
>CAYSKY010000914.1:0-1505 GCA_964431425.1 uncultured Burkholderiales bacterium | reverse complement strand
GGCGTGAAGGTGGCCGTGGTCGACGCCACCGGCAAGCTGGTCGACACCGCCACCATCTATCCGCACGAACCGCGCCGCGACTGGGAGGGCTCGCTGCACACCCTGGCCCTGCTGGCGAAAAAGCACAGCGTGGACCTGATCTCCATCGGTAACGGCACCGCCTCGCGCGAAACCGACAAGCTGGCGGCGGACCTCATCAAGTGCCTGCCGGAACAGCGCATGACCAAGATCGTGGTCTCTGAAGCCGGCGCCTCGGTGTACTCGGCCTCCGAATTCGCCTCCAAGGAATTGCCGGAGCTCGACGTTTCGCTGCGCGGTGCGGTATCCATCGCGCGGCGGCTGCAGGACCCGCTGGCCGAACTGGTGAAGATCGACCCGAAGTCCATCGGCGTCGGCCAGTACCAGCACGACGTCAACCAGTCGCAACTGGCGCGCTCGCTCGATGCCGTGGTGGAAGACTGTGTGAATACCGCGTCGCCCGCGCTGCTCGCGCGCGTCTCGGGATTGACCTCGTCAGTTGCGGCCAACATCGTCAATTTCCGCAATGCTAACGGCGCTTTCAAGTCACGCGAACAATTGAAGTCGGTGCCGCGCCTGGGCGACAAGGCGTTTGAACAGGCGGCCGGCTTCCTGCGCATCGCCAACGGCGAGAACCCGCTGGACGCTTCCTCCGTTCACCCGGAAGCCTACCCGGTAGTCGAGCGCATCCTCGCCGACATCCAGAAAGACGTGAAGGCGGTGATGGGCGACGGCCGGCTGGTGAAATCGCTGCGCCCGGAAAAATACGCCGACGAGCGTTTCGGCGTGCCCACCATTACCGACATCCTGCAGGAACTGGAAAAACCCGGCCGCGATCCGCGCCCCGAGTTCAAAACGGCCACCTTCCAGGACGGCGTGGAAGAACTGCGCGACCTGCAGCCGGGCATGATCCTCGAAGGCGTCATCACCAACGTGGCCGCATTCGGCGCTTTCGTGGACATCGGCGTGCACCAGGACGGCCTCGTGCACATCTCCGCGCTGGCCGAAAAGTTTGTGAAGGACCCGCGCGATGTGGTGAAAGCAGGCGACGTGGTCAAGGTCAAGGTGCTGGAAGTGGACGAAAAGCGCAAACGCATCGCGCTCACCATGCGCCTCAACGACAGTGCCACGCTCCGCGAAAAAGGGCCAAACTCCAGCACCAGCGCGCCTTCCAGACCAAAAATGGCCGGAAACCCGCGCCAGTCCTTGAGTTCGGCACCACAACCGGCGGGTGGGGCGATGGCGGCCGCGTTTGCGAAGTTGAAGGAGCGGGCTTAGCGCCGAATACAAAACGCAGAAATGCGTTCCTTCTCCGGCGCAGGGTGAGACAGGCATTTCGCATCCCATGGGATGCGCCTGTTGAACCACAAAACCATGCAGGGATTTGTGCGGGGCCCAATTTCTGCATTGCCAACGTGAATCGAGCTTGGGCCAATTCGCTGCATCGAATTGGCGTTCGGCGGGCGCGGAGCTTGCTCCGCGCAACC
>CAYSKY010000913.1:1078-1506 GCA_964431425.1 uncultured Burkholderiales bacterium | reverse complement strand
CTTCATGCTGGATGCCGAAAAGGCCTATCGCGCGACGCTGCGGCTGGGCGCCAGATCTTCCACCGGCGATACCGAAGGCGAAATTTCTCCGGGCGGTGCATTTGGTGCCGGTGCTGATGAGGTTTCCGTGGCACTGGCAAGATTTCTCGGTCCCGGGACCCAGATTCCGCCCATGCACTCCGCTCTCAAACGCGGCGGCGTCCCGATGTACAAGCTGGCCCGGCAGGGTATTGAAATTGAGCGGGAGCCGCGCGCCATCGTCGTGCAGGCACTCAGCCTGGTATCACTTTCAGGCGACGAACTGGTGGTTGATGCGCTGGTGAGCAAGGGCACGTACATCAGGGTCCTTGCCCAGGACATCGGCGAATCCCTTGGTTGCGGCGCCTACCTGACCGCATTGCGCCGCACCTCAACCGGCGGGATGGACG
>CAYSKY010000913.1:0-1068 GCA_964431425.1 uncultured Burkholderiales bacterium | reverse complement strand
GCTTGAGGCCATGAGCCCCGACCAACGCGACGAACTCCTGCTGGCACCGGAGCAGTTGGCGGCCGCCCTGCCGGCGGTCACGCTTGACCTGGCGCAGGCGTGGTCGCTGCAAAACGGTCAGGTGCCGCACGTCACCGAACGCCTGAACGACGGTGCCGAGTACCGGGTACACGACCCTGCGGCGCGGTTCATGGGTATCGCCATGGCGCACGACGACTCCGCCGGCGGCTCGCGACTGACCGTGGTCCGCATGATGGCGCCGCCCGCCGGAACCACCGAAACCGCCTGATTTTCTTGCTGTTTTTGCGCCTTTGAGGTTATAATCGCTCCTTCGCTATGACCCGGCCAGTGGTCACTGCCGCAAGTATCTGCGACAAGATACGTGAACCGAAAGGCAAAACGAAATGGCAACGAATCAGGAAGTCATGCAACAGTACCAGCGCGCCAAAGGCGACACTGGTTCCCCTGAAGTCCAAGTGGCGCTGCTCACCACGCGCATCAATGAATTGACCGCGCACTTCAAGATTCACACCAAAGATCATCACGGCCGTCGCGGCCTGCTTCGCATGGTCAGCAAGCGTCGCAGCCTGCTTGATTACCTGAAGCGCACCAAACTTGAGACCTACCGTTCGTTGATCGACAAACTCGGTCTGCGCAAGTAATTCTCAGAGGTACCCGGAAGCCCCACTGAAACCAATTTCAGCGGGGCTTTTCTTTTTTCCGCCGCGCGAACACAGCTGGGCGGCCGCAGTTTTCAAGAGTTCAATGAGACCAACAGAGGGAATTCCCAAATGAAAGCAATCAAGAAATCATTTCCATACGGGCGCCACACGGTGACGCTCGAAACCGGCGAGATCGCCCGGCAGGCTGACGGCGCCGTTCTCGTTTCCATGGACGACACCGTGGTGCTCGTGACCTGCGTCGCCCGCACCGAGGTCAAACAGGGCCAGGATTTTTTCCCGCTGACCGTTGACTACCAGGAAAAGACGTTCGCAGCCGGCAAGATCCCCGGCGGATTCTTCAAGCGTGAAGGCCGCCCGTCCGAGAAGGAAATCCTGACCTGCCGCC
>CAYSKY010000912.1:870-1506 GCA_964431425.1 uncultured Burkholderiales bacterium | reverse complement strand
TCGGAAAGCGGGCAAGAACCCCACCCGGGAGACTCTGGTCGACGCGATGGGCAACCTCGGCAAGGTGGACCTCGGCGGCTTCACGGTCCAGTATGCGCCGGACAACCACAATGGCTCCAGCTTCGTCGACCTGACCATCGTCTCCCGCGGCGGCACTTTCAAGCGCTGATCACGCGGCAAGGCTGCTCCGACGGGCGGTCGTGAGTTGCGCAGCGACTCCGCCTACAATGCCGGTTGCCTGAACCACGGGCACCCCTGCACGGGCACCAGACCCGGCGGTCGCCAAAAGCAACCTACCCAGGAGCACGCATGACACGAACCCCCCGCCGGTTTTCCGGCCCGGCCGGACTGGCCGCGATCACCGTAACCAGTCTGCTGTTCGCATTTTCCCCGTTTCCGGCGGCCGCCCAGGGCGTCACCGCCGATACCATCACCGTCGGTCAGTCCGGCGCCCTCAGCGGCCCGGCTGACGAGCAGGGCCGGGAGCTCAAGGCCGGCATCGAGGCGTATTTCAACGTGGTCAACCAGGCGGGTGGCGTGGGCGGCCGCAAACTTAAACTGGTGTCGCTGGACGACGCCGGCGAGGTTGACAAGGCAAAGGCGAACACGAACAAGCTCATCAATGAAGACGGCGTG
>CAYSKY010000912.1:0-860 GCA_964431425.1 uncultured Burkholderiales bacterium | reverse complement strand
TGGGCTACAACGGCGAGCACACCATCAAGGCGGTACTGGGTGCCATCGACAAGGCCAAGGTGCCGCTGATCGGTGCAGCAAGCGGTGACCAGACGCTGCATGAAAACGTCAATCGCTATGTCTTCAATCTTCGCGCCAGCTACTATGACGAGACCGAACGCATCGTCGATGCCTACGTGAAGCGCGGCGTGAACAAGATCGCCATGTTTTACCAGAACGACCCGTTCGGGCGCGCAGGACTGGCCGGCGTGGACAAGGCGATGCGCGACCGCAAGCTGGCCATCGCCCTGTTCGGCAGCGTGGACCGCAATTCAACCAACGTGGCCACCGCCGCGCAGAACATCCACAAATCCGGCGCGCAGGCAGTCTTGATTGCGACCAGCGCGAAAACGGGTGCGGCGTTCATCAAGGAAATGAAAAAGCTTGGCTCCTCCGCGCAATTCTTCCTGCTGAGTACCGCGGGCGCCAAGACACTGGCTTCCACACTGGGGGACGAAGGCCGTGGCGTGGGCGTCTCGCAAGTAGTGCCGCTACCGACCTCGGAAAGCGAGGCGTTGGGCAAGGAATACGTGAAGAACATCGGCGGCCTCGCCAACACCAGCTTTGCCTCGCTCGAAGGCTACATCACCGCCAAACTGCTGGTAGAGGGCATCAAGAACCCGACGCGCGAATCACTGGTGGACGCGCTCGACAAGACCGGCAATTTTGATCTCGCCGGCTTCAAGGTGAAGTTTTCACCGACCAACCACAACGGCTCCAGCTTTGTCGATCTTACGGTCATCGGCTCGCAGGGGCTATACCGGCGCTAGCCGCTGAGCACAAAACTCCAGCATTGGCGCGGGTCTCCAGCCAAAAAAGGC
>CAYSKY010000911.1:0-1513 GCA_964431425.1 uncultured Burkholderiales bacterium | reverse complement strand
CACCTCGCCTCCACCTGCCTGCCCGGTCTTGCCGATGCCGTGGTGACCTCAACGATGCTCACACCACAGGACTTTCAGGACAGGCTCAACTCGGTGCATGGTGCGGCGTTCGGGTTGGCGCCAGTGCTGATGCAGAGCGCATGGTTCAGGCCGCACAATAAAAGTGAGGACGTGGAAAACCTGTTTCTGGTGGGGGCCGGCACGCATCCCGGTGCCGGGCTTCCCGGGGTGCTGTCGTCTGCACGCGTACTCGATGAGGTGGTTCCGGATGCTGCAACATTCCGATAGCGCCTTGGAAACAGGCAGCGCGCCTCCGATCGAGGATATTTCCCATGGATAGCCTGATTCCGGATATCGTCGCCCCCCCGCAACTGCGCCATGATGTCGCAACTGACATTGCGCGATGCCGCGCCATGCTTCGCGAGAATTCCAAGACCTTTTTCGCGGCGTCGCTGCTGCTGCCGCGGCCGGTGCGCGAACCGGCATCTGCGTTGTATGCGTTTTGCCGGCTGGCGGACGATGCGGTGGATCTTCCAGAGGGCGGTGGTACGCATGAGGCGGTCGCCAGGCTGCGCGAGCGCCTTGCGAGGCTCTATGCGCGCCAGCCAGTTGACCACGCCGCTGACCGTGCCTTTGCCGATGTAGCACGTCGGTACGGCATACCGCGCGCCATCCCCGAGGCGCTGCTGGAAGGATTCGAGTGGGATGTTGAAGGCCGACGCTATGACGATATTGCCGCGCTGCGTGCCTACGCCGCAAGGGTGGCGGGAACGGTCGGCGCCATGATGGGGCTGATCATGGGTGTTCGCGACCCCCTGGCACTGGCCCGCGCCTGCGACCTGGGTGTTGCCATGCAGTTGTCCAATATTGCCCGCGATGTCGGCGAGGATGCGCGCGCCGGACGCCTATACCTGCCGCTGTCGTGGATGAAGGATGCCGGGCTGGATCCCGATGCGTGGTTGCGCAATCCGACTTTCAATAAGGCGCTGGGCGGTGTAGTGCAGCGATTATTGCAGGAGGCTGATGCGCTCTATGCTCGGGTGGGGGCCGGTGTGGCGCAACTGCCCGCCAACTGCCAGCCTGGCATCAACGCCGCGCGCATGCTTTACTCAGAAATAGGGCGGGAGGTTGAGCGCGCCGGCCTTGATTCGGTATCGAGGCGGGCGGTCGTACCGGCGGGGCGCAAGGCAATCCTGCTGTCAGCGGCACTACTGACCCGCGCCGATTCAGGGCAGGCAAGTCCGCCGCCGCTCCCGGAATGCCAGTTCCTGATTGATGCAGTGGACCCGGGGGCGATCCCCGATGTATCGCGTGAATCGCCGGATGAGGCGACGCCGTGGGGTGTGGAGGCACGGGCGATATGGCTGATCGATCTGTTTGATCGTCTCGAACGGCGGGACCGGGCAAATTCCGCCTGATCGGGATGCCTCCCACCTTTCATTGGCGATGAAGTACCGGGCGTGAGATGAAGAGCGAATACTACGGTCTGATAGAAATGTCCTATGTCTTCGGC
>CAYSKY010000910.1:0-1521 GCA_964431425.1 uncultured Burkholderiales bacterium | reverse complement strand
TACCAGAAGGGTTCGATGATCGGGCTCGCGCTGGACCTCACCATTCGCCAGCAAACCGCCGGCGCCAGGTCGCTGGACGACGTGATGCGCGCGCTGTGGAACCGCTACGGCAAGGCAGGTACCGGTGTACCGGAAGACGGCGTGGAAGCGGTTGCTTCGGAAGTCACCGGCATCGACCTGCAGACTTTCTTCGATCATGCTGTTCGCGGCACCGCTGACCTCGACCTCGCCTCCCTGTTTGCCGGCTTCGCCATCGACATGCTCTGGAAAGTGCCGGGCCAGCAGAAGCCGGATGACCCGGTGCCGGCCAGCCTGGGCGCCAAGATTGCCGGCGAATCCAACGGCGACGCAAAGCTGGCACAGGTGTTCGATGGCGGCGCGGCGCAGGCGGCCGGTATTTCGGCGGGCGACACCATCGTCGCAGTCGACGGACTGCGCGTCAACGCGGGCAGCCTGGAGCGGCGCATCAAGTCTTACGCAGCGGGTTCAGTGGTCACGCTCACCGCATTCCGACGCGATGAACTCATGAGCGTCATTGTCACGCTGCAAGCGCAGACGGCGCAGGTTTGTTCGCTGACCATGGCGGATACGCCGATCGACGCGAAGGCGAAGCGCAATGCATGGTTGATGGGGTGACGGGCGCCATCAGTCTGGATGCACCCCCAAATTGGATGCGGCTTCCCACCGCTGGTGGTACCACCTCATTTGCCGAATCGCGGCATCCGTCGCGCGTTTTATTGCCGATACGCAGTCAAAAAAAAGCCGGCCAATGGCCGGCTGGACAACATCAAGAATTTCTTATGCTGACTTGCGACGGCGAAGCAGCCCGAGCCCCATCAATCCCGCACCAAGCAACCACAAGGTGCCCGGTGCCGGGACAGACTGGCTCTCGGCGTCGTGCGAAAACGGGGCGAATTCGTCGATTACCAGGTCGTTTGCGCTGGTGCATCGGCCGGCGGCGCTCGTACAGTTGCGGGCGCGGTAGAGATCAAAATGAATTGAATAACCGGGCGCAATGTTCGTTACATTCACATCGAACAGGTTGTAGTAAATGCCGGTCCCGTTGATCGGCCCCACACCCGGGGTCGTTTGCACATTGATGAGACCAGAACTGTTCTCGGTGCTGAACACAAAAGGCATGACCTGAAAGTAGGTGGGGTACACGCTGTGCGACCCAAGATCACCCGGGCCGGCGGGCATGCTGTCGACGGGCGGCGTGCCGTAGATCATGTCTGCGGTCACCTGATAGGTACTGCCGTTCACGGAAAACGACCCGAAGTTTCCGCCCGGGATGGGAACCTGCGGCGAGAGGGCCATCGAGAGCCAGTAGGTATCGTTGGTGGTGTTATTTGCGTCCGGCTTCAGGAACGCATACAGGCTGAAAACCGGGCTGGACGCCACCACGGTTTGCGTCGTGGAATTGTATGTGCCGTCCACAATGCCCAGCTGCAGGGTCGGATACGCGTTCGCAACACTGCACAAAACGGCGAACAGGCTGGCCGTCAGGAATCGGGTTAAAAA
>CAYSKY010000909.1:0-1521 GCA_964431425.1 uncultured Burkholderiales bacterium | reverse complement strand
GCGCGATGAAAAAGCGCACGTTCATGTGCACGGTGGGGATGTACGGGTTGCGCGGATGCAGCACCAGCGAGACCCCCATCGCCTCCCAGGCGCGGCCGGCGATCTCAGGCCGGTTGGCAGCCGCGCTGGGCGGAAGGTTTTTGCCCATCACATGCGAGAACAGCACACCGCCGCGCTCCAGAAGGTTGCCGCCTTCAATGATGCGCGAGATGCCGCCACCGCCCTCGCGCCGCTGCCACTCGTCGCGCAGGAAGGGCTTGCCGTCCAATGACTCCATCTTGGTGACGATGCGGTTTTGCAGGTCCAGCAGGTAGGTTTTGACGTCGGCGATGTTCATGGGCTTGGCGTGGGATGGTGAAGGACGACCGCGCATGGATGCGGTGGCGTGAGTTTAGCCACAGACCGCGGGGAGCGGACATTGAGACTGCACAAATTGGCGGGAACACAGTATCCGGGCTGGGAGCCGGGCGGCAGAATCAATTTGCCAAACTCAAGTACTGGCGCGGCTCCCAGGCCATTTTGCCTTGGAAAGGCGCGCCAATGCTTGTTCTATGAAATTGGGAACATCCAGAAACCGTCGCGAGCGGCCGAAATTCGTGGCGAGGAGCGGACGCGTACGAAGGTACGCTGAGCACCGGAGGCGCGAAGTTTGGCCGCGCAGTAGGTTACTGGAAGTTCCCCTTGCGCCCGATGGCGCGATAGCCAATATCCCGCCGATACTGCATGCCGGCAAAGCGGATCGGCTCAAGCAATTGATAGGTGCGTTGCTGGGCGATGCGCACCGTGTCGCCCAGTGCCGTCACGCACAGCACTCGGCCGCCGTTGGTTACCACAGCACCTTCCTTGTCGGTGGTCCCGGCGTGGAATACACGGGCTTCATCGGTCGCCGCAGGCAGGCCGGTGATGGCGTCGCCCTTGGTGGGTGCATCTGGATAGCCGGCCGTTGCCATGACCACACCGAGTGCGGCGCGACGGTCCCACTCCGCTTCGATCTGGTCCAGTTTGCCGTCGATGGCGTGCTCGACCAAGGTAAGGAAGTCGCTCTTCAACCGCATCATGATGGGCTGCGTTTCTGGGTCGCCCATGCGGGCGTTGAATTCCACCACGCGCGGCTTGCCGGCGTCGTCAATCATCAGCCCGGCGTACAGGAAGCCGGTAAAGGGGCTGCCCTCGGCAGCCATGCCGCGCAGCGTGGGCATGATGACTTCGCGCATGGTTCGTGCATGCACATCGGGCGTGACCACCGGGGCCGGCGAATAGGCGCCCATGCCGCCGGTGTTGGGGCCTTCGTCGCCATCAAAAATGCGCTTGTGGTCTTGCGAGGACGCGAAGGGCAATGCATGCGCGCCGTCACACATGCAGATAAAGCTGGCTTCCTCGCCTTCCATGAATTCTTCGATCACCACGCGATGGCCTGCGTCGCCGAGCTTGCTGCCGGAGAACATCATGTCGATTGCCTCAAGTGCATCACCCAGCGTCATGGCTACCACCACGCCCTTGCCGGCGGCGAGTCCGTCGGCC
>CAYSKY010000908.1:0-1524 GCA_964431425.1 uncultured Burkholderiales bacterium | reverse complement strand
GGATCATGCCGCGCGTGTCCTTGCCGTAGCTGCCGGCTTCCGAGCGAAAGCACGGGCTGTGGCAGGCAAACTTCAGCGGCAGGTCTTTCAGATCGACGATGGTGTCGCGCACGAAGTTGGTCACCGGATACTCGGCGGTGGGGATCAGGTAGAGGTCACGCCCTTCGATCTTGAACAGGTCTTCCTTGAATTTGGCGAGGCTCGACACACCGTCGGCGCTGACGTCACTCACCATATACGGCACATACACCTCGGTGTAGCCGTGTTCGGTGATGTGGGTGTTCAGCATGAACTGCGCCAGCGCGCGGTGCAGCCGGGCAATACCGCCCTTGAGCACCGAGAAACGCGCGCCCGACAGCTTCACCGCCGTGTCGAAATCAATACCGCCCAAGCGCTCGCCGATATCGACGTGATCCTTGACGTCAAAATCGAACTCACGATGCGTGCCCCAGCGGCGCACCTCGACGTTGTCGTTGGCGTCGCGGCCTTCCGGCACTTCAGCGCGCGGAACGTTGGGGATGGTGCGCAGGAAGAAGTTCAGTTTTTCCTGCAGCGCGGCCAGTTCAATTTCGTTGGCCTTGAGTTGCTCGCCGAGGCCACCGACTTCGGCCATCACCGCGGTGGTGTCCTCGCCCTTGCCCTTCAGCATGCCGATCTGCTTGGAGAGCGAATTGCGCTTGGCCTGCAGTTCCTCGGTGCCCGTCTGCAGCACCTTGCGCTGGTCTTCCAGTGCGCGGAATGCCGGTTCATCAAAATTCACGCCACGTCGGGCGAGTCCACCGGCTACGGCGGGCAGGTCTTTACGAAGTTGCTGGATGTCTAGCATGGTGATTCCTTTGTGTTCAATGCTGTGAATTCTTGGTTGCCCTCACATCCGCGCATGACTGGCACGACGACGCAGCAACACGCGAAGGGTACAACCGGAAATATTGCTGGGATTTCGCGCACGCCCCCTGCTCAAGACCGCAGGCGACCGGGGACGTACGCTACCTGGATCGGGAGGAGCGGCTGGAGGGGTTGTTGCGCAGGGGTTGAAACGCGTTGCTCATGCTTTTGATTTTCCATCAAGTTCACGAAGGTACGCAAGTTTTTCGCGGATTTTTGCCTCCAGCCCGCGCTCGGTGGGGCGGTACCAGTCGGGGCGCTTCATGCCCTCGGGGAAGTAGTTTTCGCCGGCCGCGTAGCCGCCCTCCTCGTCGTGCGCGTACCGGTAATCCTTGCCCATGCCCATCTGCTTCATCAGCTTGGTGGGGGCATTGCGGATATGCATCGGCACCGGCCGCGATTCATCCTGCGCAATGAAGGCCCGCGCCTCGTTGTAGGCCTTGTACACCGCATTGGATTTGGCCGAGATGGCGAGGTAAATGATTGCCTCGGCCAGCGCCAGTTCGCCCTCGGGCGAGCCCAGCCGCTCGTACACATCGGCCGCACTCATGGTGATGTCCAGCGCCCGCGGATCAGCCAGGCCGATGTCCTCCACCGCCATGCGGATCATGCGCCGCGCCAGATAGCGCGGATCGGCGC
>CAYSKY010000907.1:0-1525 GCA_964431425.1 uncultured Burkholderiales bacterium | reverse complement strand
GTGGCGCCACGACCACGACCACGCGGGCGCGGCCGAGCGGGCGGTGGCGGGGCACGATCATGAGGCTGCCGGGCACCCTCATCAGCACGCGGGGCAAGTTGGCCACCACGACCACGACAAATCTCCCGGTGCCAGCGCGTGGATGATCATCATCGGCGATGGCTTTCACAATCTGACGGATGGATTCGCCATCGCCGCCGCCTTTGTTGCCGATACCCGCCTCGGGGTAGCGACCGCCGTGGCCATTGTCGCGCATGAATTGCCGCAGGAACTGAGCGACTTTCTGGTGCTGCTCAACGCCGGCTTCAGCAAATCGCGTGCGCTTTTCTGGAATCTGGTGTCGAGCCTGGCCACGCTGCTTGGCGCCATGCTCGCCTACTTCGCGATGCAGCGCCTGCAGCAATATTCGGTGATCTTCCTGTGCCTGGCTGCGGCCAGCATGATTTACGTGGCGATCGCCGACCTGATGCCCGGTTTGCACAAACGAACCTCGGCGGCCGAGTCGATCCAGCAGGTGGTGCTGATCGGGTTGGGCGTGCTGTCGATTTCAGCGTTCCACTTCCGGGGCGTCCACTGACGCCGCGCGGGCGGCTTCGGCACGCGCCGCCTGACGTTGACGGCGCCGCGCCCGAACGCCGGCGGCGGCTCCGGTCAGCCACAGCAGCAGGCCGCATGGCAACAGTCCGTAGAAGAAAAACGTAAGCAGTCCGCCCACCACGCTGCGCTCCGTGACGGCCATCATCAATATCACGTATAGCCAGGTAATTGCCACAATGAAAATCAAACAAAGCCTCCGGCAACGGGATGGCAAGCGCGGTGCGCTTGCCGCATAATTCAACCAGGTTTGATTATCCCGTACAGGCACGCCCATGTCGTCCAGCAACAGCGCATTCAATTATCAAAAGATACTTGCCGGCGTCCAGGAATCCGGTACTCGCTGGATTCAGGGCCTCGGCGCCATTCCAACCCCGGGCAGCGTAGACGAAGCCTGGCAATCAGCCATGAAGGCCCTGCAGGAAGAGCCCGCGCAACTGGCCGCGCTGCAGAAACGCTTTGCGGAAGAGCAGCAGCGGCTCATGAAGGCGTTTGCGGTGGGGGCCGCGGACGCCGAAGCGCTTGCCAGCGCCCAGGACAAGCGATTCTCCAGTGAGGCCTGGCAATCCTCCCCGCAATTCCGCTACATGGCCGAGTCCTATCTGGCGGCATCGCGGCTCTTTCTGGAGAGCATCAACGAAATCGCGGTGGCGCCCGATACCAAGCAAAAGATTCGCTTCTTTTCCAGACAGTACCTGGACGCGATGGCGCCGTCGAATTTCCTGGCAACCAATCCGGAAGCGCTGAAGTCGGCGCTGGAGTCCAAGGGGGAAACGCTGCGCTCCGGTCTGGAGAATCTGCAGGCCGACATGAAGAAGGGACACATTTCGATGACCGATGAGGCGGCTTTCCGCATCGGCGAGAACATCGTGCTGTCACCCGGCAGCGTGGTCTTCGAAAATGAAATCCTGCAACTGATCCAGTATTCGCC
>CAYSKY010000906.1:0-1528 GCA_964431425.1 uncultured Burkholderiales bacterium | reverse complement strand
GTTTTGCTCAATGCGCGCCTGTTCCCGGACATGTTTGCACTCACGCGGCAGATACAAATTGCCACCGATACGGCCAAGGGGTCGGTATGCCGGCTGTCGGGCAGCGAAATCCCGTCATACGAGGACAAGGAAGCCACGTTTGCGGAAATTTATGCGCGCATCGACAAGACGCTGGCCCTGCTTGCCACTTTCACGCCTGCGCAGATCGACGGCCAGGAAGAACGCGATATCACCATCACCCCCGGCGGGCGCGAAATGAAGTTCAAGGGCCAGGCCTATCTGGTGCACTGGGTGCTGCCGAACTTTTATTTCCACGTGATGACGGCCTACGCGATCCTGCGCCACAACGGCGTGGAAGTCGGCAAGATGGATTACCTTGGCAGCTTCTAGCTCCACGGCCGGCACCGCGATGCGAGCGCAGCCGAAATGGCTGCGCCGCATCGGCATCGCGCTGATCACGCTGATGGCGGGCGGCTACGCACTGGTGGTGAGCCTGGTTTATTTCCAGCAGGAAAAGCTCATCTTTCATGCCGCCCCGCTGCCGCCCGACTTTAAGTTCACCGTGGCCGGTGTCGAGGAACTGAAACTGCCCGTCAACGGCGCCGAGTTATCCGCCCTGCACTTTCGGTTGCCCAACCCGAAGGGGGTGGTTTTTTTCCTGCACGGCAACGGTGGCAATCTGCAGACCTGGCTCACCAGCACGGACTTTTACCGGCGCGTGAACTACGACCTGTTCATGGTCGATTACCGGGGCTATGGAAAGAGCAGCGGCGTTATCGAAAGCGAGGCGCAGTTGCATGCCGATGTGCGCGCCATTTACGAACGCATCGCCGCGCAGTACGCCGGCAAGAAAATCGTCATCTATGGCCGTTCACTGGGCACGGGCCTTGCCTCGCGGCTCGCGAGCGAGATCCAGCCGGACCTGACGGTACTCGTATCGCCCTACCAGAGCCTCGCCGCCATGGGAGAAAAGCAATATCCCTGGCTGCCGCAATGGATCAACCGTTACCCGATGCGCAGCGACCAGTGGTTGCCGGCCGTGAAGACGCCGGTGTTGATCACCCATGGTGATCTCGATACGCTGATTCCGCTCAGTCACGCCGAAACGCTGGCGAAACTGCGTGCCGCCACCCAACTGGTGGTGATCAAGGGGGCCGGGCACAACGATGTGCACAAGTTCGCGCAGTACCTCGACACCCTGGCCGAGCATCTGCAGAAACTCTAGTTCGCTACATTGGCGTCAGCGCGAAGCGTCGATCACCCGAACGCGCTCCTTGCGTTCCTTGCCATCGCGCAGCAGTGTCAACTCGGCGTTATTGCCGATGCCGGCGCGATCCAACTCAGCCACAAACGTCGACAGCGTCTCCACCGGCCGGCCGTTGACCGCGGTGATCACATCGCCCAGTTCACCCGTTCGGCGGTTGAGCGCTCGCAATCCTGCCTGCGCGGCCGGCGTGTCGGCACGTACGCGATCCACCACCACGCCCTTGATGTTGTTGCGCGCCACGATCACCGGATCGTAGGGCAC
>CAYSKY010000905.1:0-1529 GCA_964431425.1 uncultured Burkholderiales bacterium | reverse complement strand
GTCAACCGGATTGATTTTGATGTCCCAGCGCCTATACTGACGTGTACCGCGTCAGATTCAACTTGGAGTTTTTGATGGCCGTTTCGGCATCCGGATTAGTTGCCAGCAGCGTTTCTTCGCTCTCTGCCACTCAAGGCGGACGAGTGTCGTCTGCCTTGCGCAAGCCGGTGGAGGCGCTTTCCCGCCAGACCGAAAGTACCCGGGTGCGCTTATCGGCTTTCGGGCAGGTGCAGTCTGCTGCTGCGGAGGTGCAATCTGCGGCCAGAAATTTGCAGGACGGCAAACAGGTGAGCACCGCTACCGACGCCAGAAAGGCCGCTGAAACCTTCGTCAAGGCCTACAACAACGAACGTTCAACCCTGGGTCAAGCGACCGATTCCGGAAATTCAGCCAACGCTCCGGGCGCTCTGGTCGATGATGGGCGTGCTCGAGTTGCGGCCAGTCAGTTGCAGCGTACGGTGAGCGAAAACGCCGGTGCATTCCGGGATGCCGGCATCACGGTTCAGAAGGATGGCTCGTTAAGCATTGATGCCAAGGCCTTCGAGGCCGCCTTCAACACCAACCCTTCCGCCGTGACCCAGGCCCTCGGCGGCGTGGGGCGGGCAGCGGAAGCGACGGCCACGCGTCAGTTGAGCAGTACGGGCAGTGTCGGGGCATCGGTCAATAGCCTGAGCAACCGTGTCCAGCAACTGGAAAGCCGTCAGGCCGACGCGCAGACACGCGCCGACGAGTCTCAGCGCAACGTTGAGGCAGCTTCACGTCGTTATGGCTTCGGTGCTTCCGGATCGGGCTCCTACCTCGGTATTTTCGGGCTGTAGCCGCTTCTTCTCGCCTGTTTGCGGGTGTTCTCCGGCCACTTTCCGTGGCCAATCAATCTTGCCGAATGTGTGAATTCCGTCACTGGTGCCGCCGTTATCGGCGCGTACACTGTCATCAAATTGCCAGTGAGGTTACCCATGAGTCGCAACGGCAGCGCACGGAGCAACAGCGAGAGACGTAGCTTGATAGACCGTCGCCTTCATGGCGATCGTGCGTCGGTTGAAGGGATTGCCGCTGATCGCCGGGTTACACTTCAACGTCGCAGCCCGGAGGCTCCTGCCGAACGGCGGGCGCGTAAGGATCGCAGGAAGCGTGAACTCCCGCTCCCCGCCGGTGGACGGGATCATCGTCGCGTCGCAGAGCGTCGTACCCCGGAAGTGCTGGAGGCGACGTTCAGGGAGTGGGCTCGCTTGCGTGCAGCGCGAAGCACCTGGGCTGACCGTTGGGCCGACCGCGCCACCCCCGATGTGCATGAGGTTTCCTACAACGAGTGGGCTTCCCTGCGAGCTGCACAGCCGTTGGCAAAGGATGTCGCGGATGAGGAACCCGTCTCTCTGAACAAGATAATCATTCGCGACTGACAGGTGCCGGCCTGCCCGGTCGCAATACGCCCCCGCTTTGATCCAGCCGGAGGGCGTCAATTAACGGCCCATCCTTGATCCATTGACCAGAAGGCTGTCTGCGCGTGCTTCTGGTACGATTCGCCCTCG
>CAYSKY010000904.1:0-1533 GCA_964431425.1 uncultured Burkholderiales bacterium | reverse complement strand
GCCATGCACCAGTCGCGCCACCATTGTTCTGAATTGGCCCTTCCTTGCCGCTAAAAAAGAACCCGGGGTCGCTGGCATGGAAGGTGGCGAAAATCAGCACCAGGTACATGGCCAGGGCCAGGAACAGGATCCATCCTGCCTCGCGCATCAGGCGTGACAGACGCGTCGCCTGGGGCGTGTCAGACCGCGGCGTCGGGGCCGTGGGGTCGAAAATTTCGTTGTCGGAACGTGCACTCATGACTGAGCGGCATTATAGCGGCAGGGTGCGCGCAAACCGGCAGGCCGACACCGGCGATTGTTGCCGCCGCGACATGAATTGCCTCAAAACGAGGGCGGCAACTTCTCGTCGTGGATGGTGATGGTCTTTTGCTCGACAGAGATATAGCCCCGGTCGGACAGATCCTTGAGGATGCGGTTGACCATCTCCCGGGAGGCACCGACCATGTTGGCGATGTCCTGCTGGGAAAGCTTTTCGCCCACGATCAGCTTGCCATTGCTGTTGATGGCCAGTTCCAGCAGGGTATTGGCGACGCGGCCGTATACGTCCATCAACGCCAGCGTGGATATCTTGCGGTCGGCATCACGAAGCCGCTTGGCCAGCGCCTGCATGACGGTGGAACCGATGCGTGGCGCGCGCTCAAGACACATTTCGAAATCCTGATGCGAAAGCACGCGAAACACCGACGCCTCCAGTGTGGACACCGAAGCCGAGCGCGGTTGGCTGTCGATCAACGACATTTCACCAAAAAAATCGCCCGGGCCGAGGATCTTCAGGATGACTTCCCGACCATCTTCGTCACCGATGAACACCTTCACCCGCCCAGAGGCAATGGTATAGAGAGAATCGCCGACCTCCCCCTCGGTCAGGACCACCTGTCCCTTGGGCACGTGCTTTTCGATGGCAACCGCTTCCATGACACGTAAATCATCGTCATTGACGTCCTTGAACAGCGGGATGGAGCGAAGCATTTGTTCTCCAGAATCGCAACGGGAATCGGAATCGGGCCTGCCGGGAACTGCGCCGGCGGTGCGCCGTGGGCGGGTCTAATGGACTCAAAGCGCCTGCCTTCTAGGCCATTTTCGCACAAACAGGGCAAACATCGGGTACCGGCAGGCGCGTCGATCCCGACCCGTTGATTTCAGCCTTTCAAACGCCATCTGCAGACAATGCCCAACCGGTACGCGCTGACGCGATGCCGTTTGAGACCACAACGCCTCGGCTAGAATAGGTCCAAAATTCCATTGAAAGTTCACCATGTCCACCGTACACCACCGTCTCATCATCCTCGGCTCCGGCCCCGCCGGCTATTCCGCCGCTGTTTACGCCGCCCGCGCTAACCTGAATCCGGTGCTGATCACCGGTATCGCCCAGGGCGGCCAACTGATGACCACCACGGAAGTCGAAAACTGGCCAGCCGATCCGGACGGCGTCCAGGGCCCGGAATTGATGGAGCGCTTCCTCAAGCATGCAGAACGGTTCAATACCCAGATCATTTTCGACCACATCCATACCGTCGACCTGAAAAACCGGCC
>CAYSKY010000903.1:0-1534 GCA_964431425.1 uncultured Burkholderiales bacterium | reverse complement strand
GGCTATGCCGACCGGATGGACACCTTCTTCAGTTCCAACCCCGGCTTCTCGTCGCGCATCGCCCACCACATTGATTTCCCCGACTATTCGCCCGACGAATTGCTGGCCATTGCGGACCTGATGCTCACCGGCATGCAATACCGGCTGAGCGAGGACGCGCGTGTTGCGCTGGGCGAGTACATCGTCCGGCGCATGACCCAGCCGCACTTTGCCAATGCCCGCTCCATCCGCAACGCACTCGACCGTTCGCGCCTGCGACAGGCCAACCGGCTGTTTGCCGGCACCGGCGCGCAGTCGCGCGAGGCGCTGATGACCATCGAGGCCGACGACATCCGCAAGAGCCGTGTGTTCGCCGCCGTTGGTGGTACGCCGTGACTTTGAGTGCACTGATCTTTGATGTCGACGGTACGCTCGCCGACACCGAGGAATTGCATCGCGAGGCCTTCAACCGTGCGTTCGTCGACTACCGCTTTGACTGGGAATGGTCACCCGCGGATTACCGGCAGCTGCTGGCCATCACCGGCGGCAAGGAGCGGCTGGCACACTTTATCGCCGCGCTTGATGTGCGGGAGGACGACCGCAGCCTCTTTCAAAGCTACATCGGTGAGCTGCACGCGGCCAAGACCGCGCATTACATCCAGCGCATCCGCTCTCACCCGGTGCCGCTGCGCGCAGGCGTAGAACCACTGCTGCGTGAAGCGCGCCGCATGGGGCTGCGTCTTGCGATCGCCTCCACCACCACCCGCCGCAACATTGAGGCACTGCTGTCGGCGGCGCTGGGGCCGGATGCCACCTCATGGTTTGAAGTCATCACCTGCGGCGACGATGTTCCCCGCAAGAAACCCGCCCCGGACATTTACCTCGCCGCGCTGCAGTTGCTGCGCCTGCCCGCGGGGCAATGCGTGGCATTCGAGGACTCGGCCAACGGGCTCGCGTCGGCGAAGGCGGCCGGCATTTACACGGTCATCACACCCACGCTCTTGACTGAAGACGAGGACTTTTCCGGCGCGGACTGGCTGCTGCCCGATCTCACTGCATTGAACCTGACTGCACTCGCCGATCGCGTCGCCGCGAGGATTGCCGCCTGACCACCAACGCGCCCCGACCCAGCCGCCCACCAGAAAAACGACCGTCCGTCCCGGAGAACACCGCATGCCACTCAAATCCACCCTGACCGAATTCATCATCAGCGAGCACCGCAAGGCCAACCGCCCCAGCGGCGGTTTCACGGCGCTGCTCAACGATGTGCAGCTGGCCTGCAAACGCATCGCCAACCTGGTGGCCAAGGGTGCGCTGGCGGGCACCAGCGGCCGTGCCGGCACGGAAAATGTGCAAGGCGAGGCGCAGATGAAGCTGGATGTGGAAGCCAACGATATCTTTCTGCGTACCCATGAATGGGGCGGCCACCTGGCCGGCATGGTCTCGGAAGAACTGGAGGCGCCCTATGCGATCCCGGCACGCTACCCACGCGGCCGTTACCTCTTGCTGTTCGATCCGCTGGATGGCTCCAGCAATGTGGATGTGAATGTCTCGG
>CAYSKY010000902.1:0-1549 GCA_964431425.1 uncultured Burkholderiales bacterium | reverse complement strand
CCACCGCCGGGGCGCGGCGCCCGGGCAAAAACGCCCGGCCCCCCCGCGCCAGTGCTTGAGTTTGCCGACCTGCCAGCAGGAATCCGGGATTGTCGAAGCCATCTGAAACGCCTGCAACCACGATGCTCAAGAAGCATCTGGTTGCCTACACCGAGCACCTCTACGACTACGTCGAACATGGCGGAACATCGGTTTCGTCATCGGCGTTGGGTGTCGATGAGCATCATGTCGTCAAGACGCTGATCTTCGAAGACGATACGCGGCGCCCTTTATGTGTATTGATGCATGGCGACCGCAAGGTCAGCACCAAGGAACTGGCCCGCCAAATAGGGGTGAAGCGAGTGGCACCGTGCAAACCGGAAGACGCGATGCGCCACTCCGGCTACCAGATCGGCGGGTGCTCGCCCTTTGGTCTCCGGAAGGCGATGCCCGTCTTCATGGAGGCAAGCATCCTGGAACTGCAGCGCATACTGATCAACGGCGGCAAACGTGGCTTTCTGGTGGGATTGGCGCCACAGGAGGTTGTCCGGCTGGTCAGTCCCGTGATGGTGACGGTAGCGCTTGCCGAATAACGGCGGCTGTTGCAATCAGAGCTTCACGAGGCGCGATAGCAGCGTCAAGGCAGCACTGATGACGACGGTGCTGGTAATGGGCAAAAAGTACTCACGGCCGTTGCGGCGAAACCGCAAGTCCCCCGGCAGCCGCCATAGACCCAATCGGGACAGTTGCGGCGCAAACAGCCCCAGCAGGATGACCGCAACCGCCACCAGCACGATCCATTTCAGCACTTAGGTGGCCGTTCCAGATTGCCGTGAACGCTCAATGGTCACCCCCACCATCTTCACATTGCGGATATGGGCAATCTTGGCAACGCTGACCTTGACCCACTGCGCCTGGAAGTCATGAAGGATGACCTCGGTGATGTGCTCGGCCATGGCTTCGAGCAATTTGAAGTGCTGCTCCTTCAGATCGGCGCGTATGCGTTCCACGACCTTACCGTAATCAACGGTATCGCGAATGTTGTCACTGCTGCCGGCCAGATGCGTGTCCAGCCCGATTTCAAGGTTGAAGTCGAGAGTCTGGGGCTGCAGCTTTTCCCATTCGTAAATACCGATCCACGCCTCGGCGCGCATCTCGCGGATGAAAATGAGGTCCATGCAATCTATTGTAGAGTAGCGCCATCATGAATTCCCTGATCGCCATCATCCTCGCGTACCTGATCGGCTCCCTGTCGTTCGCCGTGATTGTCAGCCGCCTGATGGGCCTGCCGGACCCGCACACCTATGGTTCCGGCAATCCCGGCGCGACCAATGTTTTGCGCACCGGAAAAAAAGCCGCAGCCCTGTTGACGCTGTTGGGGGATTCGGCCAAGGGCTGGTTTGCCGTCTGGCTGGCACAGCGTTTTGCGGTGGATTTCGACCTGTCGCCGACCGCCATTGCCGGCGTTGCCATTGCGGTTTTTCTCGGCCACCTGTTCCCGGTGTTTTTCCGTATCCTCGGTGTCAAGTGAGTGGCGACGGCGATGGGCATCTTGCTTGCCATCAGAGGA
>CAYSKY010000901.1:0-1549 GCA_964431425.1 uncultured Burkholderiales bacterium | reverse complement strand
ACGTAGCGCCGGGCGAGGCGATCCTCATTGACACGTCCGGCAACTTCTTTTCGCGACAGTGCGCGCCCAACGCCACACTCAACCCCAGCATCTTCGAGTACGTCTACCTCGCGCGCCCTGACTCGGTGATCGACGGCATCTCTGTGTACGAGACCCGCTCTCTAATGGGTCGTTCTTTGGCCGAGAAGATCAAGCGCGACTGCCCTGACCTCGATGTGGACGTGGTGATCCCGATCCCCGATACCAGCCGGCCCTCAGCGGTTGAAGTGGCGCAGGTGCTGGGCGTGAAGTACCGCGAAGGATTCATCAAGAACCGCTACATCGGCCGGACGTTCATCATGCCGGGGCAGGAACAGCGCCGCAAATCGGTGCGCCAGAAGCTCAACGCGATGGCCATCGAGTTCAAGGACAAAAACGTGCTTCTGGTGGACGACTCAATCGTGCGCGGCACCACATCCAAGGAAATCGTGCAGATGGCGCGCGACTGCGGCGCAAAGAAGGTGTATTTCGCATCCGCCGCGCCGCCGGTGCGATTCGCCAACGTGTACGGCATCGACATGCCGTCGCGTTCGGAGTTGATCGCCAACGGCCGCGATGCCGCGCAGATTGCCGAAGCCATCGGTGCCGATGCCGTTTTCTATCAGGAGCTTCCCGACCTGATCGAAGACATCCGTGCGTGCAACCCCGCCATCAAGACCTTTGACGCATCCTGCTTTGATGGCATCTACATCACGGGTGGCGTGTCGGCTGAATACCTTGCCAATATCGAAGGCAGCCGCAACGACGGCGAGAGCGCTGGCGCGCCCGGCGGTGGCGACGAAGCCGGCGGTGCACACCAGCTCGACCTTGGCCTGACCACCACCGCCGACCAATAGATTTGGATATGTCTGAAAAACTAGATTTTGATACGCTGGCCGTGCGCGGCGGCCAGTTGCGCAGCGATTTCCAGGAACATTCTGAAGCGATGGTCCTGACCTCGAGCTTTGTCTACAAAAGCGCCGCGGAGGCCGCCCGCAAATTTGCCAATACAGAACCGGGATTTCTTTACAGCCGTTTCACCAATCCCACCGTCACCATGTTCCAGGACCGCCTGGCGGCCCTCGAAGGTACCGAGGCCTGTGTGGGCACTGCGACCGGAATGGCGGCCATTGCCAGCACCGTCATGGGTCTGTGTAAGGCGGGGGACCACATAGTTTCCTCGCGTAGCGTGTTCGGTACCGTGGTGCCGCTGTTCGACCAGATCTGCAAACGCTTCGGCGTCGAAACCAGCTGGGTGGCACCGGCCGATGTGGCTGCCTGGCGTGCTGCGATGCGGTCCAACACGCGCCTGCTTTTTTGCGAGTCGCCTTCCAATCCGCTGGCGGAAATTTGCGAAATTGCAGCACTGGCGGAGATTGCCCACGCGCAAGGCGCATTGCTGGCAGTGGACAACTGCCTGCTGACACCCGCACTGGCGCGACCGGTTGAATTGGGTGCCGATCTCGTTATCCACTCCGCCACCAAATACCTCGACGGGCAGGGTCGTGTGCTGGCCGGCGCCGTGTGCGGA
>CAYSKY010000900.1:0-1552 GCA_964431425.1 uncultured Burkholderiales bacterium | reverse complement strand
AGTGGGAGGGCCACGTGACGCTGGAATTCTCCAACACCACGCCGCTGCCCGCCAAGATCTACGCCAACGAGGGAATCGCGCAGGTACTGTTTTTTGAAAGCGATGAAGTCTGCGAGACGTCCTACAAGGACCGTGGCGGCAAATACCAGGGGCAGCACGGCGTGACGCTGCCCAAGATGTGACTCCGGAAAAAGAACCGATGACCGTACGCTCCCGCTTTGCCCCCAGTCCCACCGGCTACCTGCACATTGGCGGCGCCCGCACCGCGTTGTACGCTTGGGCCTACGCCCGGCGCCATGGCGGCGCCTTTATCCTGCGCATCGAGGATACCGACGTTGAGCGTTCCACCCCCGAAGCGGTGCAGGCCATCATCGATGGCATGAACTGGCTGGGGTTGAACCACGACGAGGGCCCGTTCTTCCAGATGCAGCGGATGCCGCGGTACAAGGAAGTGATTGGCCAAATGCTGGCTGCTGGTACCGCGTATCACTGCTACACCACGCCCGCGGAACTCGATGCCCTGCGCGACGCCCAACGGGCGCGTGGCGAAAAGCCACGGTACGACGGGCGCTGGCGGCCGGAAGCCGGCAAGACACTTCCCGCTGTGCCGGTCGATGTGAAACCGGTGGTGCGATTCCGCAACCCGGTGGGAGGCAGCGTTGCGTGGGACGACGCGGTCAAGGGCCGCATCGAGATTGCCAATGCGGAACTCGACGATCTCATCATCGCGCGCGGCGATGGAACACCAACCTACAATTTCTGCGTGTGTGTTGACGACTGGGACATGAAAATCTCCCATGTCATTCGCGGCGACGATCACGTCAACAACACACCCCGGCAGATCAATATCCTCGCTGCGCTGGGTGCGGAGATTCCGGTGTATGCGCACCTTTCCATGATTCTGGGGGACGACGGTCAAAAGCTGTCGAAGCGGCACGGCGCCGTCTCCGTCATGGACTACCCGGCCAAGGGCTATGTGCGCGATGCCGTGGTGAATTACCTGGCGCGCCTCGGTTGGTCGCACGGTGATGATGAAGTGTTTTCCATGGAGCAGTTTTGCGCCTGGTTCGACCTTGAGCACATCACGCCGTCGGCCGCGCAATTCAATACGGAAAAGTTGAACTGGCTGAATCACGAGTACATCAAGAAGATGGCTCCTGAAGACCTGGCGCGGGAGCTAACGCCGTACCTGCTTGAACAGGGGTTCGATCTGAAAGCAGGCCCGCCCGTTCCGCACGTTGCCAGCTTGCTTCGCGACCGGTGCCCCAATTTGGTGGAGATGGCCTCGACAGCGGGTTATCTGTACAAGCGTCCCGTTGCGGATTCATCGTTGCTTGCGCAGCATCTCGTGGACGCGGCCCGTCCGGCGTTGGCTGAATTGTTTGCAGCACTGGCTACACTTGCGTGGACACGTGCGGAAATTGGCCTGCTGATCAAGGCGACTGTCGCGAAGCATGCCTTGAAAATGCCGCAAATGATGATGCCGCTGCGGGTGCTGCTCACTGCACAAACCGCCACGCCGGCTGTCGATGCGATCATGGAAGTGCTGGGG
>CAYSKY010000899.1:0-1570 GCA_964431425.1 uncultured Burkholderiales bacterium | reverse complement strand
GAGCACATCGAGCAGGCGGGTGTGCATTCGGGCGACTCTGCATGTTCGTTGCCGCCGTATTCGCTCTCCAAGGAATTGCAGGACGTGCTGCGCGTGCAGACGGTGGCCATGGCCAAGGCGCTCAATGTGGTCGGCCTGATGAACGTACAGTTCGCCATCCAAGACATCGACAGCGCCAATGGCGAGAAGCCTCGCGTGTATGTGCTGGAAGTGAATCCGCGCGCCTCACGCACGGTGCCATATGTTTCCAAGGCGATATCGCTGCCGCTGGCCAAGATCGCGGCGCGTTGCATGGCCGGCATCAGCCTCAAGGCGCAGGGCGTGAAGGGTGAAGTCATCCCGCCGTATTTCTCGGTCAAGGAAGCCGTCTTCCCGTTCATCAAGTTCCCGGGGGTGGACACCATCCTCGGTCCGGAGATGAAATCCACGGGCGAGGTGATGGGCGTGGGCAAGACGTTTGCCGAAGCCTTCGTCAAATCGCAAATGGGCGCCGGCATCAAATTGCCCACCGGCGGCAAGGCGTTCCTCAGCGTCAAGAATGGCGACAAGCCGAAGCTCGAGGAAATCGCCCGCGCGCTGCAGGCCATCGGCTTTGGCATCGTTGCCACCAAGGGCACGGCCGCGCACCTGCAGAAGTGCGGGATCGCCTGCGAACCGGTGAACAAGGTAGCGGAAGGCCGCCCGCATATTGTGGACATGGTGAAGAATCGCGAGATCACGCTCATCATCAACACGGTTGAAGAAGACAAGCGCTCGATCCGCGATTCGTGGTCGATCCGCAACGCGGCGCTGCAAGGTCGCATTACCTATTACACGACCATCGCCGGCGCCCGTGCGGCCTGCCTCGGCATGCAACACCTCACCGAATTGTCGGTCTATGATCTGCAGTCGCTGCACAAGTTGATCGACCTGGCCGCCTGAGGCGGTCAAGCCCGGCGAATGTCGCAGGATTTTCCCCATGGCTGCGCGGTGCGCGGCCAACCCTACTTTCCACAGGATTCCAACATGAGCAGTATTGCCAAAGTTCCACTCACCGTTGCGGGCGCTGAAGCGCTGAAAGCTGAACTGCACCGGCTCAAGACAGTGGAGCGTCCGGCCGTCATCATCGCTATTTCCGAAGCCCGTGCGCAGGGCGATCTTTCCGAAAATGCCGAGTACGACGCCGCCAAGGAAAAACAGGGATTTATCGAGGGCCGCATTATCGAACTCGAGGGCAAGCTCTCCAGCGCGCAGATCATCAACCCGGCGCTGCTCGAAGACGATGGCCGCGTGGTATTTGGCGTGACCGTCGAACTGGAAGCCAGTGAAACCGGCGAGAAAGTGACCTACCAGATCGTGGGTGAAGACGAGGCTGACCTCAAAGTCAGCAAGATTTCGTTTTCTTCGCCGATTGCGCGCGCGCTCATCGGAAAGTACGCCGGTGACACGGTAGAAGTCCGCGCGCCGGGTGGCGTCAAGGACTACGAAATCGTGGACGTGCGTTACGTCTAGCAATGCAAAAAGTCCAGCATTGGCGCGCTTTCCCGGGCAAAAATGGCCTGGAAGCCGCGCCAGTGCTTGAGTTTCATTG
>CAYSKY010000898.1:0-1573 GCA_964431425.1 uncultured Burkholderiales bacterium | reverse complement strand
TCATGATTTGGAATGAACTTAAGCAGAGAACCGGAAATTACGCTCCCGCCGCGAGAAATCACTCACCAAGCTTTCTAGAATTAGGGATGCTTGCCGGTCCCAACCCACTTACGCACGCAGCAGAATCTATCGAAGCGCTGGCCCAACAACTTATTTAAACTTTTTACTTGACGAAACATGTTTCTTTAAGTATCATGTTTCTATGGCTACGAAAATCCAAAACCTAAGCACCAAAAACGACCCCGTACTGGTTGACGTTCCGAAGGCATGTTCGGACGAACTTGCTGCGGTGGAGTTCCTTGAAAAGCAGCGTTGGGGCAATTCTCCGGCCTGTCCTCACTGTGGTGTTTTTAACGTCTACAAGATGATGGATTCCAAGACGGGCGAACGCCAAGCCAACTATCGCTGGCGCTGCCGCGACTGTAAGGAACAGTTCACCGTGCGCATTGGCACCGTGTTTGAGGAAAGCCGTATTCCGCTACGCCACTGGTGCTATGCGTTCTGGCGCGCTTCCACCAGCAAGAAAGGCGTGAGTGCCCTGGAAATAAAGCGGCAGACTGGCCTTTCGTACAAGTCGGCATTATTTCTGCTGAACCGAATTCGTTTTGCGATGGACGATCCAGTTACGCCTCCGCTTGATGGTGAAGTCGAAATTGACGAAACCTATGTAGGTGGCAAGGTGCGCTATCACGGCACAAAGCACCATCACGCCAGCAATCACAAAGCGCCGGTTCTGGCGATGGTTGAGCGTGGCGGTCGTGTTCGCGCAAAGCCGATTGCCAACGTGCGCGGCAACACCTTGAAAGCTGTCATTCTGGAATCTGTTGCGCCGTCCGCACATATTTACACGGACGAACTTCGCGCCTATCGCAGCATTGGCAAGAACTTTGCCGGTCACGATGCGGTCAATCACTCAGAAGGCGAATATGTGCGCGGTAACGTAACGTCTAACACCGTGGAATCGTTCTTCGCCACGTTTAAGCGTGGCATCAACGGCATTTACCACGCCGTGAGCAAGGAACACTTGCACCGCTACACAAGCGAATTCCAATTCCGCTACAACCACCGCAGCCTGACCGATGGCGAACGCACCAAAGCCGCTATCCGTGCCGCCGATGGCAAGCGCCTTACCTATAAAGAATGCGTGAGGTAATCGAATGAAGAAGACCGAACCCAAGAAGCGAGGGCCGCCGCCCGAGTTGCTTAAGCTTACCGGCGACTGGACAAAGAACGTGAAGAAAGCACTGTAAAATAAAAAGCCACCTGAGGGGTGGCCAAAGCAGCCGAAAGATAAAGACGAAGACCCAGAAGGTTAGGTTGTGGCGCTATTGTGGCGCCACTTTTTTAGAGCGGCATTTCGTAAAGTACATACTTCCGGCATTTTGGGCTGGGAGGGGCGTGGGTGCTGGGGTTTGGCAAGTTGTGTGCGGGCACGACGTTGCTGCTCCTCCCTTTCCTAAAGGGAGGGGGGAGGGATTTTCGGTCGCCGCGAATCGTTTGCGATTCAGCTTGCGCAGATGCCGGGGGTAGCCCGGCGGCTACTTACCTTTCTTGCTTCGCCAAGAAAGGTAAG
>CAYSKY010000897.1:0-1574 GCA_964431425.1 uncultured Burkholderiales bacterium | reverse complement strand
GGCCAGTTCGTCCACGTCGTAGGCCAGCGCCAGCGTCACCACGTCGGCCTCCAGTCCGTCGATGACCGAGCGCGCCTGCTTGCCTGAGCCGCCGTGCGACTGCCGGATGGTGACCTTGTCCTTGGTGGCCGCTTCGTACTGTTTGGCAAAGGCCTTGTTGAAGTCTGCGTACAGCTCGCGCGTCGGGTCGTATGAGACGTTGAGTAAGGTGAACTCGGCTGCGTGGGTAAACGTCGCCGCGATGGCGGTGACGATGAGCGCGATCGCGCGGGTAATCCATTGTTTGAATGACATGCTGAAACTCCAGAGTTTGGTTGGACCGGCCCATCGGGGGGCCAAAGTCCAGCATTGGTGCGGCTCCGGGGCCAAAAATGGCCTGGAAGGCGCGCCAATGCTAGGGTTTTGATCTTGCGCCGCTGGCGCGGGATTTCAGAGGTTGGCGCTCAGGCAACCTGACATCGCGACGTGTGCATCTCACGCATCTGTGCAGGATGCTCGGCAAGAGCCGCAGCCGAGGACGTCGCGCCGGTTGCAGCCGTTGCGGCAAACACCTCGCCAACGCACAGCACGGCGGGGCCGGCGAGCTTCAATGTGGAAGCAGTCAAACCGGCCAGGGTGGTGAAGATGCGCTGCTCGTTTTCCAGGCTGGCGTTTTCCACCACCGCGACGGGCAGCGACGGCGATTTGCCGGCCGCGATCAGTGCGGCTGCAATCTGCGGCGCGCGACCGGCGGCCATGTACATGACGGCCGAATCCGCTGCGACCGCAGCAGAGATCCAGTCGCTTTCCTCCTCGTCCGGGCCGATGCGCGGCGTGACAAAGCTGACAGTGCGGGCCACGCCGCGGCGGGTGAGCGAAATACCCAGCGAGGCCCCGGCGGCCAATGCCGCGGTAATGCCCGGCACCACTTCAAATTCGATGCCGGCCGCTTTGAGGGCGTCGATCTCTTCCTGGGCGCGGCCGAACATCATCGGGTCGCCGCCTTTGAGACGCACCACGCGTTGATAGTGGCGCCCGGCTTCCACCAGCTGGCGGTTGATGAAACGCTGATCCACCGACAGTTGCCCGGCGCGTTTGCCGACGGCGACTTTTTTTGCATTAACCGCGAGTGCCACCGTGTCCGGATGCACCAGTGCGTCAAAAAAAACGATCTCGGCTTCCTGCAGCAGCCGCGCGGCGCGCAGGGTGAGCAGGTCCGGTGCGCCGGGGCCCGCGCCGACCAGATACACCTTAGACATTGCGAGTCTCCCCGAGGATCATGCCGCCGGCCACCGTCTGGTTGGTCACTTCATCGATCAGGATGAAGCTGCCGGTGATGCGGTTGGCGCGATAGCTGTCCACCATCAGCGGGCGCATGGTTTTCAGGCGCACACGGCCGATGTCATTGAGGCGAAAGGTGGTGGCGCCAGTCTTGCGCTCCAGCGTATTCACGTCCAGCAGGAAATCGATGCCTTCCAGCACCGCGCGCACCGACTGCGTGGTGTGCTTGATGAGGTAGCGCCTTGCGGGATCGAGGCCCTGGGTGGAGAGCCATGCGAGGTTGGCGGTGATCTGGTTGGTGACGGTCGGCAGCG
>CAYSKY010000896.1:0-1575 GCA_964431425.1 uncultured Burkholderiales bacterium | reverse complement strand
CTGCTGTACTGGTACCACTTCGCGGTCAACGGCAAGCGCATCGACGTGGAAACCGACGACGATTCCATCGGCGGCCACTTTCTGCACCTGCTGCACGGCAAGACGCCTTCCGACCTGTGGGTCAAGGCCATGCACACCTCGCTGGTGCTGTATGCCGAGCACGAGTTCAACGCCTCCACCTTCACTGCACGCGTCATCGCTGGCACGGGTTCGGACATGTATTCCTCCATCACCGGCGCCATCGGCGCGCTGCGCGGACCGAAGCACGGCGGCGCCAACGAAGCCGCCTTCGACATCCAGAACCGCTACAACTCACCCGACGAAGCGGAAGCCGACGTCATCAAGCGCATCGCCGAGAAGCAGGTCATCATTGGCTTTGGCCATCCGGTGTACACCGTGTCCGACCCGCGCAACGTGGTCATCAAGGAAGTGGCCCGCCGCCTCTCGGCCGACGCCGGCAACATGAAGCTCTTCAACATCGCCGAGCGCATGGAAAGCGTGATGTGGCGCGAGAAGAAAATGTTCCCGAACCTCGACTGGTTCTCGGCAGTGAGCTATCACATGATGGGCGTGCCCACCGCCATGTTCACGCCGCTGTTCATCATCAGCCGCACTTCGGGCTGGGCTGCGCACGTGATCGAGCAGCGCCTCGACGGCAAGATCATCCGCCCGTCGGCAAATTACATCGGACCGGACAATCTCAAGTTCGCGCCGATGAAGGACCGGACGTAACATCCACGGTGGGGTTCGGGGTGGAGCCGCCAGAAATGGCGCATCCACCCGGCGACACCCACCGCACGCAACACCCGCACAGCCGCAGCCCCGGTGTCCGCCGGGACCCGGCGGCCTGACAGACGCTGTTCCCGACGCCCCCCCGTTTTCCGAGCGCACACCATGAACACCGCAAACCGCAAACCCCTCCCCGGCACCAGCCTCAGCTACTTTGATGCCCGCGCCGCCGTCGATGCCATCCAGCCCGGCGCCTACGACAAGCTGCCCTACACCTCGCGCGTGCTGGCCGAAAACCTGGTGCGGCGCTGCGATCCGGCCACGCTGACGGCCTCGCTCACGCAGCTGATCGAACGCAAGCGCGAGCTGGACTTCCCGTGGTTCCCGGCACGCGTGGTGTGCCACGACATCCTCGGCCAGACCGCGCTGGTGGATCTGGCGGGACTGCGCGATGCCATCGCTGATCAGGGCGGCGACCCGGCGGAAGTCAATCCGGTGGTGCCGGTGCAACTGATCGTCGATCACTCGCTGGCGGTGGAATACGGCGGCTTTGACAAGGACGCGTTCGCCAAGAACCGCGCGGTGGAAGACCGCCGCAATGAAGACCGCTTTCATTTCATCGACTGGACCAAGCGCGCATTCAAGAACATGGAAGTGATCCCGCCGGGCAACGGGATCATGCATCAGATCAATCTGGAGCGGATGTCGCCGGTGATCCACAGCAAGGACGGCGTGGCCTTCCCCGACACGCTGGTCGGCACCGATAGCCACACGCCGCACGTGGATGCGCTGGGCGTCATCGCCATCGGCGTCGGCGGGCTGGAAGCCGAGAACGTCATGCTGGGC
>CAYSKY010000895.1:0-1586 GCA_964431425.1 uncultured Burkholderiales bacterium | reverse complement strand
GCGCGGCGGCGCCAACGGCGCCCGCATCCGCCTCGCGCCGCAGAAAGACTGGGCGGTCAACCAGCCGGCGGAACTCGCCGCGGTGCTCTCCACACTGGAAGAAATCCAGCAAGCCTTCAACAGCGCCGCGCCTGGCGGCCGTAAGATTTCGCTGGCCGACCTGATCGTCCTTGGCGGCTGTGCCGCCATCGAAGGCGCGGCCAAACAGGGCGGGCACGACGTGAGCGTCCCGTTCGCGCCGGGCCGCACTGATGCCTCGCAGCAAGACACCGATGTGCACTCGTTCGCAGTGCTGGAGCCGGTGGCCGACGGATTCCGCAACTACGTGCGCAGCGGGATGGAGGGCATGGCGGCGGCGCTGCTGGTGGACCGCGCCAACCTGCTAACGCTGACCGCCCCCGAGATGACGGTGCTGGTGGGCGGCCTGCGCGCCCTCGGCGCCACGGCCGGCGGTACGAAACACGGTGTATTCACTGCGCGACCGGGCACGCTGGGCAATGACTTCTTTGTGAACCTGCTGGACATGGGCACGGCCTGGCAACCATCCGGTGCCGGCGGGCTGCTGGAAGGCCGCGACCGCGGGACCGGCGCCTCCAGATGGACGGGCACCCAGGTCGACCTGGCATTCGGCTCGAATTCCCAGTTGCGTGCCTTGGCGGAAGTCTATGCAAGCCACGATGCCGGGCCGAAGTTCGTGAACGACTTTGTGGCCGCGTGGACCAAGGTGATGAACCTGGACCGCTTCGACCTCGCCTGATCGGCCGCGCAAACAAAAACGGCACCGCACGCGGTGCCGTTTTTTGTCGGGCGGTGCGGCTCAGGCCCCGCCGATTTTCAGTGCGCGGATCGCCTCCACCGCGGCGGCCAGCCTGCGGTCCAGTTCGTCAACGTCACCGGTGAGTTCGGCTTCCGCCGCCCCCTCGTGGACCCGGCGTTCAATGTCCGCCGCCAGGCTGCGCACACTGTCGATGCCGAGCATGGCGCTGGTGCTTTTAAGCGTGTGTGCGATGCGCTGGGCCGATTCCATGTTCTGGCCCCGCAGCGAGGTGCGCAGGCTGCCGGCATCGTCGGCGTGCATGTTCATGAACTTGATAAGCATGCGTTCGTAAATCGGCACTGCGCCGCCGAAGTACTTGAGTGCTGATTCGCGGTCGATAACGCAGGCCGGCGCATCCGGCGTTTGCGGTGCGGGTGCCGGGCTGTCGCCGGCGGGTGCTTCATTCGAGGTGTCGTTCACTTCGCTCCTTTCCGGGATCCAGCGGGCCAGCACGGCGTACAGATGATCCGGTTCCACCGGCTTGGCCACATGCCCGTTCATGCCTGATTCGATGACGCGCCGGCGGTCCTCTTCGAACACATTCGCCGTCATGGCGATGATGGGCACGATCCGGCCGTTGTCCATCTGGCGGATGGCGCGGGTGGCCTGCAGGCCGTCCATCACCGGCATCTGCATATCCATCAGTACCAGATCATACTGCGCCGCCTGCATCTTCTGCACGGCCTCGCCGCCGTGCAGCGCAACTTCCACCGACAGGCCCACCCGCTCCAGCAGTTCGCGGGCCACGTCCTGATTGAGTTCATTGTCC
>CAYSKY010000894.1:508-1590 GCA_964431425.1 uncultured Burkholderiales bacterium | reverse complement strand
CAGCCGCGTTTTCTTCCTGCATCAGCCGCACGGTGTCCGCCGCCGCATTACGCGTATGAATGATGAGCGGCTTGCCGGTGGCACGCGCCGCGCGGATATGGGTACGAAAGCGCTCGCGCTGCCATTCCAGCGGCTCGGTCAGGCGGTAATAGTCCAGCCCGGTTTCGCCGATACCCACCACCTTGGGGTGATCAGCCATGGCCAGCAGTTCCGCCAGCGACGCTTCATGGTCGTCCACCTGTTCATCGGGGTGGACGCCTGCGGTGCACCAGATGTGCTCGTGTTGCTCGGCCACCGCGCGCACGGCGGGGAAACTTTTCAAGGTGGTGGAAATGGTCAGCGCATGCGTTACGCCGTTGGCGCGCATCAGGGCAAGAATGCTGTCGCGGTCGGCGGCAAGTTCCGGAAAATCAAGGTGGCAGTGGGAGTCGATGAACATGGCCGCATTATCTCACTGGCTATAATTGCGGCATGAAAACACTCCAATCCATCTGCCTGTTCTGCGGCGCCAGCCCCGGCGCCGACCCCGCTTTCCGCGACTCTGCAATCGCCTTCGGCCGCACCCTGGCCCGGCGCAACATCCGCCTCATTTACGGCGGTGGCAGTGTTGGGCTGATGGGCCTCGCGGCCGATGCCTGCCTGGAAGCGGGCGGACAGGTCACAGGCGTCATCCCGCGCCTGCTGATGGAAAAGGAAGTCGGCCACGCCGGCCTGTCGGATATGCGGGTGGTGGAAACCATGCATGAACGCAAGGCACTGATGACCCAACTGTCGGACGGATTTGTGGCCATACCGGGCGGCTACGGGACGCTGGACGAGTTGTTTGAGGCGCTGACCTGGCAGCAACTTTCCTACCATCGTCTGCCGGTCGCGATCCTCAATGTCTCCGGCTACTACGACCACCTGCTGAAATTCCTTGATCACGCCCGAGACCAGCGGCTGCTGCGCCGTGACGGCTCCATCGTGTGGGTGTCGCTGAACTGGCAGCCGATCTACGACGAAAGCGGTGTCTGCCTGGGCGTGCGCGTGTCGGCCGATGACATCCAGAGCCGCAAGGAAGCGGAACTGAAGCTGCTTGATAC
>CAYSKY010000894.1:0-498 GCA_964431425.1 uncultured Burkholderiales bacterium | reverse complement strand
CACCGTGACAGCCTGCTGGTGGGAAACGTGCTGGATGAACTGCTGGATCGCATGCAGCATTTCGTGCCGCCGGATAACGGCAAGTGGCTCGACCGCGCTGCCGTTGAAATGAAGCCCTGACAGGACGCCGCTAAAGCGTATGCGTCGGCCGGTCGGACTTGATGACCGGCGCGAGGATTCCTTCAATTTTCTTCTTGAGTTCCTTGCCCACATCGTTGTCGGGCAGGCGGATACCTACCCCCTGGGGGCGGTTGCCCTGCGCGTGCGGCGGATTGATCCATGCAACGGTGCCCGACAACGGCACCTTGGTCGGCTCATCGAGGAACGTCAGCACCACCAGGATCTCGTCGCCGACGTTGTGGGCGCGGCGCGATTCCATGAACAGTCCGCCGCCTTTGAGCAGCGGCATCCACGCTGCGTAAAGCGCACTCTTCCCTTTCAGGTTCAGGGAAATTACATCGGGACGCTTGAAGGTGCCGGTGCTGACGGCTTCAGTAC
>CAYSKY010000893.1:0-1593 GCA_964431425.1 uncultured Burkholderiales bacterium | reverse complement strand
GGGTCATCGCGTGCGATGGCCCGCGGCATCCCCTGTGTAGGGCACGAATTGAAAAATACTTGCATGCAACTGCAAGTTGCGCTTTAATAAAGTGGGGTAACGCTTTAATTTATAAGAAAACTAGTTGGGTTTAGAGATACAATCCCGCTGTTTTCTGCGAAGCCGAACATAAAGGACACCACCGTGGCAATCAAAAATTCCTTGCGCAGCACGGGTAACTGGGTGAAGCGTGGCGTGTTGGCTGCCACCTTCGGGGCGTTGAGCGTTTTGCTGGCTTCCTGCGGCGGCGGCGGCACCCAGGGCAGTTCGCCGACCCAGACCGGGACGCTGGCCTTTCTGCCGGAAACCGGCTCGCTTTACGCAAACAACCCTTTCACCATCACGGTGGCTGGCGGCCGTTGCCCTTATATCGTGGCCTCCAATGAGCAGACACTCTGGCCCGGCAACATCACGCTCAATTGCGGCACCACCAGCTTTGTGGTGACCCCGAACCAGCCGGGCGTGGTGGATATCGGCCAGGATCCCCAGCAGGTGCCGTCGCGCAAACTGAACCTGACGGTACGTGAATCGGGCGGTACTCAGGCAAACGGTTCTTATGACGTTCTGCAGAATTTCCTGACCGGCTACAGCCTCAGCCTGTCGACGATCGGTACTTGTGCCGGTGCGGGCGCGAGTACCAATGCCACCCAGGCTTGTTCCGGCGCGGACTCCTTCCTTGCGCTGGTTCCTGTAACCAACGGTGTGCGTTACGCCAACAAGCAACTGCGCTTCAACGTCAACTACGGTTCGTTTGCCTTCATTCTCGACAGCGTAGGCACCACCGGTGGCACGTTGACCGCGACTGCCGACACCGCGGGACGCGTACAAGTCCGCATCCGCGTGCTCTCCACCGCCCCGACGTCTTACGCACAGTTCCGTATGACCGATGTGGCGACGGGCGCCTACACCGATTACACGTTTGTGATCGTCAACGGCCTTTCTACCGGCGCGCTGAGCGTGCTGCCCCCGTCTGTTTCCATCAGCGGACCGAATGCCACCACTTGTGGCGGTGGCGCTGTGGACATCGGCGTGATTGGCGGCAACCCGCCGTTCACGGCAAGCGTGGTGGGCTCGGCATCGAACATCTCCGTTACGCCGCCGTTCCTGAATGCGACCGATCCACGCACCGTGCGCGTCACCATCGCCACCGGACTGGGTACGAACCCCTGCCCGTCGGGCTCGGTGCTGATTACGGACTCGGGCGGCCAGACAGCGAACGTGTCGGTGACCAGTTCGTTCGGCACCTCGCCGCCGTCGACCGCGCTTTCGCTTTCGCCTGCAGCGATTGCCTGCGTGCCTGACGGCAGCAACAACAGCGTGTTGTTGGTCTCGGGCGGCAGCGGTACTGCTACCACCGGCCTTGCTTCCTCAAGCTTACCCGGCTTGCTGACGGTGGCTGGCACGTTTAGTGGCAGCCCCGCCAGCCTGACACTGACCGCCAACGGTGTTGCGGGTGCAGCATTCGTGCCGGTAACTGTCACGATAACGGACGGATCTTCGAATGTGAGTGCAACCGTCAACCGCAAGTCCACCTGCCCCTGATATCTCCGGGAC
>CAYSKY010000892.1:0-1597 GCA_964431425.1 uncultured Burkholderiales bacterium | reverse complement strand
GTGCCGAAGTCATCCACCGACAGCCGCATGCCAAGCCCGGTCAGCGTATCCAGCGTGGGCAGTGCCGATGAGAGATTGCTCATCAGGGTGGTTTCGGTGATCTCCAGCTCCAGGAACTCCGGGGCGATGGCATGGCGCTGCAGGATGTCCTGAATCAGGCCGACCAGATTGGTCCGCTCGAAGTGCCCGCCGGGAACATTGACGGCTATGGGGAGCGGGTCTAACCCTTCGTTGATCCACAGACGATTCTGCGCCACCACGTTTTCCAGCGCCCATTCTCCGAAGGGGACGATCAGGCCGATCTCTTCGGCGATGTGGATGAACTCGCCGGGCGGCACCAGCTTGCCGTCGCGCTGCCAGCGCATCAGGGCTTCGGCGCCGATGATCTTGCCGAGCCGGGTATCCACCTGCGGCTGGTAGTACATGACCAGCTCGCCGCGGTCGAGCGCGCCGTGCAGCGCCTGCTCGAGCATCAGCCGGTCGCGGGTCTCTGCGTTGAGCGACGCCTGGTAGCGCGTGACGGTGTTGCGGCCGTTGGACTTGGCGGCATTCTTGGCGATGTCGGCGCGGCTCATCAGGGTTTCGGTGTCACCGCCGTCCTCCGGGAACATGGCGAAGCCGATGGAGGCGCTGGTGATGCACTCCTGATCCACCAGCCGGATGGGCTGGCGCAGCGTGGCGAGTATGGATTCGGCGAAGGCGAGAGCTTCCTCGGCGTGGCCGTGACACTGCATCAAAATGACGAATTCATCGCTGCCGAGGCGCGCCACAAAGTCGGCGTGGCGGCCGGCCCCGGCGCGCTCGCGGGCGCTTCGCTCCAACCGGCTGGCCACGGCGACCAGCAGCTGGTCACCCACGCTGTGGCCCAGGGTGTCGTTGAATTTCTTGAGGCGGTCAATGTCCACGCACATCAATGCCAGCGACGTTGATTCGCGCGCCGCGGTTTCGAGCATGCGGCTGAACTGCGTGTTGAACTGCTGCCGGTTGGGCAGACCGGTGAGAGCGTCAAAATCGGTGAGCAGGCGGATGCGATCCTCGGCGGTCTTGCGTTCGGTCAGGTCCTGGATCACGCCGTGCACGCGTGCCACGGCGCCATCGCCGGCACGTTCGATCTCAAACTCGATGCGCACGGTCCGCAGCGCCTTGTCGACGCCGACGATGCCGCACTCGAATTTGGCGGCACCGCTGCCCGCCAGCGCGGTGGCGGTGGCTGCCTGCACACGCTCGCGGTCGTCGGCGTGAACGTACTGCAGCAACTGGGCCAGGTCGCAGACCGACATGACCATCGAATAGGCGGAGGGCACGGCGGGTCGCCCCACCACGCGGAAGCATTCTTCGGAGGCGACGAAATTGCGGCTGGCGGCATCCCATTCCCAGTAGCCCAGATGGGCGATCCGCAGCGCGGAGGCCTCCTTGGCACGGCTTTGCACGAGTTCGTCCCGGTCGCGGCTGGCGCGCAGCAGGTAGCGGATACGCTGCGCCAGCAGCATCCAATGGTTGGACTTGATGAAGAAGTCGGTCGCGCCGGCTTCATAGGCGCGCGAAATCGAGCCTTCATCATCGAGACCGGTGAGCATCAAGATGGGCAGGTTGGCGG
>CAYSKY010000891.1:0-1598 GCA_964431425.1 uncultured Burkholderiales bacterium | reverse complement strand
CGACCCAACTTTCTTCGATTCCGAGGTAAGACCCCGGAAAGCCTGCGATTATAGCTTTTCAGCATTTTCGGGTCAACCCGAACCGCTGTTATCAACCTTCCTGCATCAGCTTCCAGTATTGATATTTGAGGGTCGCCCAGCACCCTACGATCATGGCCGCCAATGCAACAAAGGAGCCGAGTGCCATGGTGGATACGCCGGTAACTCCCTGGCCGATGGTACAGCCCAACGCTGTGACACCGCCAAAGCCCATCAGCATCGCGCCCAACAGGTGGTTTCGCGTGTCTTCTGCGTTGGCAAATCCCTCCCAGCGGAATTTGCGCGTAATCAAGTAGTAGGACAATGACCCGAGAATCATCCCCGCCGTGGAGGCAATGCCGAAAGTCATCACCAGCGACTTGTCGCTCCACAACATGAGTAATTCCAGCGAATAGGCCACCGGCGCCACAACCGTGAGCGACTCCACCGTGCGGCTGTTGGTGCCGAAGAAAACCTCCTCCAGCGTATCGGGGTTTTCGCCAAAACCGATGTGTCCGCTGACATACCAGCCCGCAGTGACCGCCAGACCGTAGCCCAGCCCCCCCAACCAGCCATCCAGATTCCTTCGAAAGTCTGCGTTTGCCACCACGAATACCAGCATGGCAATCGCGACCGCCACGGCCGACCCGATTTGCGCTGATTTGCGGCTCAGACCCAGCGTCGCCGCCAACAGCGATCCGAGGTCCTGGGTGCTGCTGCCACGCGCGGCGACGTCAACGGCAACCGGATCGAGGTAAGCAACCCGCCAGACACCGAACAAGCCCTTCATCGCCATATAGGCCGAAACCCCCAGGAATACGAACACCACCAGTGACTTGACGTTGCCGCCGCCGATGCGCACCAGCGTGCGGCTGCCACAGCCGCTGGATAGCGTCATGCCGACACCGAACAAGAGTCCGCCCACGATGTACGAAAGCCACGTGATGCCGGGGCGAACGTAGTAGGCCTTGGAAAGATCGATCATCCCCAGCGCATACAAACCCTGCGCCCCCAGAATGGCGACGGCCATGGCAAGCACCCACATGCGCATGCGGGAATAGTCGCCCATGTTGACGATGTCGGAAACCGCGCCCAGCGTACAGAATTGCGTACGTGCCGAGATCACGCCGACCGCAAACGCGATGACGAAAGAAAGCCATGCGACCGTGGTGGCCAGGTTGCTCGCGGTATTCATTCAGGGTTGGGCAGACTGCGGGGACCCACATTCTACGCGCGGGAGGGCCGACCCGCGTCCACCATCTCACCTTCCCGCTACAAAGCTCTTTGCCTGTAGCGGGTCGGATCGGCAACGCCAGCGGCGATGAACCCTTCGCGCCGTAAGCGGCACGAATCGCACTGCCCGCAGGCGAGGCCGTCCGCATCCGCCTGGTAACAGGAAACCGTTTGCGCATAATCCACCCCAAGCCGGGTTCCCTCGCGGACGATATCGGCCTTGCTCATGTGAATGATCGGCGTGTGGATGGTCAACGGCATGCCCTCCACGCCGGCACGCGTCGCCAGCCGGGCCATGGTCTGAAAGGCAGCCACGTAATCCGGCCGGCAATCCGGGTAGCCGGAAT
>CAYSKY010000890.1:0-1598 GCA_964431425.1 uncultured Burkholderiales bacterium | reverse complement strand
GGGGCTGGTGGACGAGGCTTCCGCGCGCAGCGACGCGCCGGTGTCCCGCGTGCCGAGGCTCTGCCGCTGGGGGCGCTGCCCGAGGCACCCACGTTTGCACTCGCGCGCGAGGCGGTCTCCAGCGCGGACGAATTCCTGCAGCACAAAACCACCCGCCGCGAAACCTACGAAGCCCACGCACCGGCCGATGCCGGCACCTTCGATACGCTGCTCTGGAACGAGCGCGGCGAACTGACCGAGTTCACCCGCGCCAACCTCGTGGTGGCCATTGACGGGGTGCGCTGTACGCCGCCGCTCGCCTGCGGCTTGCTCAACGGCACCCTGCGCGACGAACTGGTGGCGCGTGGCGAGTTGGTGGAGCGCGTGCTGCGGCCTGCCGACCTTTCGCGTGCCGAGTCGATCTGGTGGCTCAATGGCGTGCGCGGCTGGGTAGCGGTGCGGCAGGCCGGCAGCCCGGACCGCGTGGCGCTGGCTGCCTGAGCAAGTTCGCCCATGAAGGCAAAGTCGGCCTCACCAGAGGAAGCATCCGGCTACCTTGTTCCCGATGTGCTGGCTCCCGGCCTGCGGCTGGTGTTTTGCGGCACTGCGCCGTCGAAAGCTTCCGCCGCTGCACGTGCCTATTACGCCAAGCCCGGCAATCGCTTCTGGCCGACGTTGCACGATGTGGGCATCACGCCGCGCCGCTTCGCACCCGCCGAATACCGCGAACTGCTGCCGCTGGGCATCGGCCTCACGGATCTTTGCAAGGTGCACAGCGGTGTGGACGCGGAATTGCCTGAGGGCGCCTTCGACCTTGCCGCCTTTCGCCGCAAGTTGCGGCGCGTGCGGCCCAAGCTGGTGGCGTTCACCAGCAAGAATGCGGCGCAGTCCTGCCTGGGCCATGCCGTGGAATATGGCTTGCAAGCCGAACAACTCGAGGGTGCGGCGCTGTTTGTGTTGACCTCGCCTTCCGGGCTGGCGACACGTTTTTTTGATGTAAAGGTGTGGGCTGATCTGGCTGCCTTATATCGCCGGCAGGCGCGCTGAACCCACGCGATGCCGGACGGACGTAAACTGCCGGTGTTGGTGCGGCGTTGTCTGGGGGCGCCCGGCGCAAACGAGCAGATCAATCAAATTCTGGGCAGGGCATTTCTTGACAAGGGAAAGACAATGAATAAAACCGCAGCAGGATCAGGCAGGATGACAACGGCATTGGCGGCGGTGGTGCTGCTTGCCGCCGTGAGCGAGGCGGCATTGGCACAGGCGCCGCGTGGCAGCGTGGTGCAGAGCGGCAATCTCATCAGCGATGCCAGCGGCATGTGCGCCACACTGTCGTCGCAGTCCTCCAATGACGGCGTCAATGTGCAAATCGGCGACTGCCGACGCGGACCCGCCGACTGGGAACTGATCGACGTGGGTCGCGGTGAACTGGCCATCGTCAACCGTTCCACCGGCCGCGTGCTGGACGTACAGGGCGCCTCCGGCAACGACGGCGCCAATGTGCAGCAATACAGCTGGAACGGCAGCGGTGCGCAGCGCTGGCGCATGCAGTGCAACCAGATCGTCAACGTCGGCAGCGGCAAATGCCTGGACGTGGACGGCAATGCCCAGCCCTGGGG
>CAYSKY010000889.1:0-1599 GCA_964431425.1 uncultured Burkholderiales bacterium | reverse complement strand
GGTCTTCGTATGCCATTTCCACGATGCGGCGCCCGGTCTCATACGCCATCTGGCCCCGCTCTCGGTAAGGCGCCGGAATGGCTGCGCAGCCAGGCAGCGACAGGCCCAGGGCTTCGGCCACGGCGTTCATGGTCGATGCCGTGCCCATGGTGTTGCAGTGCCCGGCAGAGGGGGCGCTGCTGCAGGCGCGTTGCAAAAATTCTTCCTCGTCAATCTCCCTGGCCGCCAGCTGACGGCGGCTGCGCCAGATGACGGTGCCTGAGCCCACCAACTCGCCGTTGTGCCAGCCGTCCAGCATGGGGCCGCCGGAGAGCACGGTGCGTTCGGTGTCGAGGCCGCGCATCAGCACGCGCGAGCCGCCGTTGACTTCACCCAGCACGTTCTCTTCGGGGATTTCGCAGTCTTCGAACACCAGTTCGCAGGTGTCGGAGCCGCGCATGCCGAGCTTGTCGAGCTTTTGCGCCGTGCTGAAACCTTTGAAACCCTTTTCGACCAGGAAAGCCGTCATGGCGCGTGAGCCCTGGTCCTTCGGGGCGGTGCGCATGTACACAATCAACACATCGGCGTGCGGGCCGTTGGTAATCCACATCTTGTTGCCGTTGGCGATGTAGCGGTCGCCTTTTTTCTCGGCGCGGCAGGCCATTGAGCCCACCACATCGGAGCCGGCGCCCGGCTCGGACATGGCCAGCGCGCCCACGAATTCGCCGGAACACAGCTTGGGCAGGTATTTGTTGCGCTGCGCTTCGTTGCCGTTGAGGTACAGGTTGTTGACGCACAAATTGGAATGCGCGCCATAAGCCAGGCCCACCGAAGCCGACGCCCGCGAGACTTCTTCCATGGCCACGGTGTGCGCGAGATAACCAAGGCCTGTGCCACCGAATTCCTCGGGGATGGAAATGCCCAGCAGCCCCAGGTCGCCCAGCTTTTTCCACATATCCATGGGAAACGCGTTGTCCTGGTCGATCTGTGCTGCGCGAGGCGCCAGTTCGGTATCGCACATGCGCTTGACGGCATCACGCAGAGCGTCGGTGTCGTCGCTGATGTGGGTATCAATAATCATGGGGGCTCCGTGCGGGCGGGTACGGCTGTTTTTGGTGTTGAAACATGATTATCGCGCGAAAGTGACAGCCCGCACTGAACCTTGCGCGGGTGCGGCTTTGCAAAATCGGCAGCCGGAGGCCTCAACCCCGGCGCCGGCGCGCCGACAACGAGGTGTGGGGGTCAGCGCCATCCGGTCGCCAACCGCGTCCGTCCTCGCCGTCCGCCCATTTCCCGGAGGAAAACGCGGCAAACCTCAAGAAAGGATCCACCATGTCACTGATCACCTGGAGCGACCAATTTTCAGTTGGAATCAACCAGATTGACGAGGAGCACAAGAAACTTGTGCAACTTATCAATGGCTTGCATGACCACATGCTGGCCGGCGATGCCAAGGAAATCATGGGAAAAGTGCTGGATCGCGTCATCCAGCAAGCCGTCGCACAAGTGCTGGGGCCGCTTTTCGAAGCTGACTTCAGCGAACACAGCCACGGATACCGTCCCGGCCGCTCCGCCCATCAGGCGGTGGCCGCGATGGAGGAAAGCTGGAAAGAAGGCCGC
>CAYSKY010000888.1:0-1607 GCA_964431425.1 uncultured Burkholderiales bacterium | reverse complement strand
CGCGCCGGTCACGGCAATGTAGGTTCCCGGCAACGCAGCAATGCAGGCCGCAATGCTGGTGGCGCCCGCCGTGGTCGAATAGGTTCCGGTCGGGCATGCGGTGGCCACCGCGATACTGGATGCACCCACCACGCTGCTGTAAGTGCCAGCCGGCACCGAAACGCAGGTGCTGCTGCTGGTCGCGCCGGTGGCGGTGGAATACTTTCCCGCCACGCACGGCGTGGCGGCCGCAATCGAAGAAGAGCCGGTGACGGTGATGTACGTTCCCGCCGGCGCCGGAATGGGAGCGGCCGAACCAGCGGGCGAGTAGGTGCCGGCCGGTGAGGTAGTTGGCGATGCCGAGCCAGGTGGTGCGTAGGTGCCCGCCGGTGATTGCAGGCAGGTGGTCGCGCTGCTGGCGCCCACCGTGGGGGAGTACGTGCCGCCGGCGCAGGCGACCGCGACCGATGCCGACGAGGCACCTGTGACGGTGGAGTAGAAGCCCGCCGGAACCGCTGTGCACGTGGCGGCACTGGTGGCGCCGGTGGCGGCGGAATAGGTTCCCGCGGAACAAGCGACCGCCGCCGCAATCGACGACGCGCCCGTGGTGCTGATGTAGGTGCCCGCAGGCGCCGATACGCAGACAGCCGAACTGGTGGCCCCGCTGGTGGTGCTGTAGGTGCCGGCCGGGCAGGAACTGGCTGCCGCGGCCGACGTGAGCCCCTGGGCCGAACTGTAGGTTCCCGCCGGAAGCTGGAGGCAGGTTGCCGCACTGCTGGCCCCGACGGTGGGGGAATAGGTGCCCGCCGTGCAGGACACTGCCGCCGCCAGTGTCGACGCGCCCGTAATGCTGATGTACGTACCGGCCGGCGCGGAAATGCACGTCGTTGCGCTGGTGGCACCGACCGTCGTGGAATATTTGCCCGCGACGCAGGCGATGGCCACTGCCGCCGACGTGGCACCGATTGTGGAACTGTAGGTCCCGGCTGGCACGGGCGTACAGGTAGCCGACGAGGTCGCACCAACCGCCGACGAATAGGTGCCGGCGCCGCAATTGGTGGCCTGCGTGGCCCCGACAATGGATACATAGGTGCCGGCCGGTGCCGGGCTGCAGGGATCGCTGCCGGTCGCGGAGAAATTCCCGACCGTGCACAACGCCGCCTGCGCCGCGCCATGTGTGAGGTAGAGCGCAATCCCCAGCGACAGCGCGCGTACTGCCGTCTTCGCCGGGTGCATGGGCGCCCGGTGCAGTGACGCGGGGTGGTGGGGCTGGCTGGCTTTCTTCTTTCGGCTGGCGGCGCTCACGATACGTCTTCCCCGGTGGCTTGCTGCTTTGGACTTTGACGAGTTTACTGCATCCGGCCGCGGGGCCCCTCCCCCATCCGCGTCATGCCCCGCCGCTTTGCTATGCTTCCCGCTGTTCCCCGCACCGCATACTTCACTTGCAAAATCCGCTGCCCTCCCCCGACGTGCTCGATACCTGGCTTCGTGAAGCCGCCCAGCTGCAAATGCAGGGGCGCATCGACGAGGCCGCGGAGCTGTTGCGGCAGTTGCTGGCCGCCAAGCCGGCCCATGCGGATGCGCGCACCCGCCTGGCGCCGATAGTCTTCGTTGGGCGTAATGACGCG
>CAYSKY010000887.1:0-1614 GCA_964431425.1 uncultured Burkholderiales bacterium | reverse complement strand
GTCCACCACCACCAGATTGTCGCGACCACCCTTCGGGCTCAGTGCCGCCAGCAGCTTGCCGTCGGGCGACATCGACATTTGCGAAAACTCGGCGCGCTTGAAGAAAACCTCAACGGGAATATCAGCGGCGTGCGCATAGCTGGAGGCGTCGGGGGGACGGCTCTCCGGTGCCTGTGCATGGATCACGGTCGCCGGCAGCACCGCCAGCAAAGTTGAGAACGCCCACCGCCACTTCACTCCGCTTGAAACCATGCCGCCTCCCTTGTGAATTTGTCTTGTCGAGACTACCGGCCCAGCAGGCGCTTGAACGCGTCCACCGTGGCATCCACCTTTTCCTTCGTGCCGCCCTTGCTCTTCCATTCTTCCGTCAGGCTCTTGATGCTCAGGCCCAGCGCGGTTGCCGCCGCGATGCCCAGCCGGGCCTTGAAGGCGGACTGCAGCGAAAACGCCGGATCATCCAGGCTGCCCTCGACGCGAAACGGTACTTCAATGCGGCCATCCTGCTGCCGCAGCATATCGATAAACGTGGTGCGCGGCAGCCCCATGAACGTGGCAGCCACACCGTCGCCGTCCTTGAGTACCAACTCGCGCATCACCAGGTTGCCGGCGGCGTTGATGCGGCGGTCCACCACCTGCGCGGTGAAATCAAGATTCAGCAGGCCCGCTTCGACGCCGGATTCCGCGGCACGGACCAGGTAGGGTTCGAGCGCGACGGCAGGCATGTCGCGCAACTGGAGTGCAAGGTTGCTGTCCTTGCTGGCAAAGGTGATCTCGCCCTTCATGCGCAGTTGGCCGGGGCCTTTGGCGCCGGCCATGGTGGCCGCTAGTTCCAGGCCGCTCACGCTATTGAGTGCCGGCCATTGCAGGTTGGTGAGCTGGCCGTTCACCTCTTGCAACGCCAGTTGCAACGGTGGCGAAGCAATGGCGGCGTCGATGAACTGGATGCGCGAGTTGCGCAGGGCAATGAGGTCGATTGAAACAGTGGGGCCGCTGGTGGTGTTGGTACCGGTGTTAGCCGCGGGAGTGCCCCCCGCTCCGGCTTTGCGCTCGGTGAGGCCGGGCATCACCCGCAGCCGGCCATCTGCCGCACGCAGCAACGAAAGTTCGGCCCCGTCGATGATGACCGCATTGATGCGCAGCCGGCCCGTGACGGCGTCGGCGAGTGCGGGGACGATGGTGACGCGTTTGGCCACCAGTGTTTGCTTTACCGGCCAGCCGGCGGGCGCGTTGACGCGCAGGCCGTCGATGACCACGGCATTCCACGTCACGGAAATTTCACCCACTTCGCTTTGCGGGCCAAGCGCCGTGAGTACGCGGGTGCGCAGTTCGCCGAGTGCCAGGCGGCTCAGCATCGCGGCCGCCGCCAGCAGCACCACCAGGGTGAGGCCGCCGATGAGCGCCCAGCGTATTCCCTTGCGGGAGGAGGGCGTCGGGTCGCTCATCGCGCCTTGTGGCTTACTTCAGTGCCTTGTAGCGAATGCGATGCGGTGCGGCGCCTTCTTCACCCAGGCGGCGGCGCTTGTCGTATTCGTACTCGTTGTAGTTACCGTCGTAGAACACCCACTGCGAATCGCCTTCGCAGGCGAGGATGTGGGTGGCGATACGGTCCAGGAA
>CAYSKY010000886.1:0-1614 GCA_964431425.1 uncultured Burkholderiales bacterium | reverse complement strand
GGATCGGCTGTACGCACGCGGCATTTCTGCTTTTTTTGACTGGGTCAAGGAACGGTCCCACCTTTTCCGCGGCGTGACGTTCGGCACCATCCGCCGCGATGAAGCCTTCCAGTTCCATCGCCTCGGTACCTACATGGAGCGCGGCGACAATACCGCCCGCATCCTCGACGTGAAATACCATGTGCTGCTGCCGAGCGTGACGGACGTCGGCGGTGCGGTGGATTACTACCAGTGGTCCGCGGTGCTGCGTTCGGTTTCCGCATTTGAGTCCTACCGCAAGGTTTACCGCGATACCATCACTCCGCTGCGTATCGCAGAGTTACTCATCCTGCGCGCTGACATCCCCCGCTCCATGCGCTTTTGCATGCGCGACGTGTACAACATTCTGGTCGACGTGCAGAATCGCACCTCGGCCGAGGCGACCCGCCAGGCGGGTGAAATCAATGCGGCGCTGCAGTTCGGCCGCATGAGCGATATTTTCAATACCGGCCTGCACGAGTACCTTACAGACTTTCTGGCCGCCACCGATAAACTCGGCGCAGAAATCAACCGCTCGTTTTTTGCGCCAGAGCTGCAAATTGCTTCATAAAATAACAGGCTTGTCTCGGAGAAGTTCAAATGACCTATTGCGTGGCCCTTCGTCTCGATTCCGGGATGATTTTTGCCTCGGACTCGCGCACCAACGCCGGCGTGGACCAGATTGCCACGTTCTGCAAGATGCGCGTGTACGAGAAACCCGACGACCGGGTGATCGTGGTGCTGTCCAGCGGCAATCTGGCCATGACCCAGGGTGTTACCAATCTGCTCGACCGGCACAAGCATGCGGCGGAAGGTGTACCGACCATCTGGAACGCGGAGTCGATGTTCGACGTTGCAACGTTGGCCGGCGAGGCGCTGCGGGAGATGCAGCGGCGCGATGGTACCGTGCTGATGCAAAGCGGAATCGACGCGTCGGCGAACCTCATTGTCGGCGGACAGATCAAGGGCGAAAGCGAGCGGCTGTTTCACATTTATGCGCAGGGAAATTTCATCGAGGCCTCCGATGAAACGCCCTACTTCCAGCTCGGCGAAGCCAAGTACGGCAAACCGATTCTTGACCGGGTGCTCACCCCCGGCACACCACAGAAAGAGGCCGCCAAGTGCGTGCTGATTTCCTTTGACTCAACCATCAAATCCAATATTTCGGTGGGCTTGCCCATCGACATGCTCTGGTACCCCAAGGATGCGCTGCGTATCGGCGTGCAGCAGCGCATTCGCGAGGGGGATCCCTACTTTTCCATGCTGCGCCAGCGTTGGGGCGGGGGCCTGCGCCGCGTCTTCGGCGAGCTACCCGATCCGGACTGGCTCGAATAGCCACCCCGCCCGGGTTTTCGCCATCCAACCAGGCGCCGGCGGGCGGCTGCACCCATCAGGCCTTTCCCAATGACCATTCGCGTCGCGCTACATCACCTTACCCATTACAAGTTCGACCGCCCGGTCAATCTCAGCCCGCATGAAGTTCGGTTGCGACCGGCGGCGCATTGCCGCACGCCGATCGAAAGCTACTCGCTGACCGTCAGGCCCGAGAAGCACTTCATCAACTGGCAGCAGGACCCGCACAGCAACTACCTGGCC
>CAYSKY010000885.1:0-1624 GCA_964431425.1 uncultured Burkholderiales bacterium | reverse complement strand
TCCAGAGCCAGGTCGTGTAGGTATTCAGCGGCAGATGTAGCCGCGCCAGTTCCGGGGGAATGCCGGCGGCGAGCGCCGCCTCGTAGTCGTCGAAGGCGCGGGTGCTGCCGGCAGTGAGGCGCTCAACATAGGCCTCGTTCGCGGCAATGGCCTCGTCCGTCTTGCCCTGCGCAGACATCAAGTCTGCCCTTAGGCTCAGGCCATATCGAGAACTGGGGTCGGCTGCCAGAATGCTTTCCGCAACGGCGCTAGCGCCGGCAGCATCGCCGCCAGCAGCCATGATTCTGCCCTCGGCGGCGCGTGCCCGTGGGAAATTAGGTACCTTTGCCAGGGCCGCGGCGAAAGCCTGACGCGCTTCCGCTTGTTGTCCGAGGGCCAGATAGGCTTCCCCAACGTCGGACTTCAACGACGCCAGTTGCGATGCGTCGCCTATAGCAACATTGCCTAGCTCCGAAACCAGCTTTTTGTACTCGCCTTGACCGAGCATGGCCTTCGAGAGCTCGGGCTGAACGACCTCTGGCGAATACTTGAGTTCCAACGCCTGCCTGAGATGCACTTGAGCCGAGGAGTATTCGCCGGTGGTGTTCAGCGCCCTGCCCAACAGAAAGCGTATTTCGCCGGTATCCTGTTGCTTCATGGCATTCTTGAGCTGAATTACCGCTGCGGCCGGATCGTTCTTATCCAAATAGCCCCTGGCTGACGCAATAAGTGCTTCGGGCTTCTCACCACCACAGCCGCCTAGCCATATGCTGGCCATAAGCGTCGCTGCGAGAACCACAAAAATGCGCGGTAGTTTGTGTGGGTGCATTTTCAGCCTTTGTCGAAGCTGGTCGTTCATTCCGAATCCTTCGCGGTCGCCTGTCGCAGTCCGAACCGTTCAAGCAACTCGTATAGTGTCGGCCGGCTTATGCCCAAAAGCTCTGCCGCCCGACTCAAATTGCCATCTGCAAGCCCTAGGACATGAACTACTGCTTGTCGTTCTGCGGCGTCTCTCACTTGGCGCAAATTGAGAATTATTGGCGCTTCAGACCGCTCGATGGCCAGATCCGCAGGTCGAATGACATTGCCGTCCGCCATAATGACGGCACGCTTCATACAATTTTCAAGCTCGCGGATGTTGCCCGGCCACGGATGCGTTTCAATCGCGTTGATAGCGTCAGGCGAAAGCGTCAAATTGCCACGCTTTTGCTCCTCGGCGAAACGCCGCACGAAGGCGTGTGCCAGAAGCCCGGCGTCTCCAGGTCGGCTGCGAAGTGGTGGTATCTCGAGGACGATCTCGGCCAGTCTGAAGTAAAGGTCTTCCCGAAACCTTCCCTCGGAAATCATGCTCTTCAAATTCTGATGCGTTGCACAAACGATTCGTACGTCAACTGGAATTTCGTCCCGGCCGCCGACGCGCTCGATGACACGCTCTTGCAGAAATCTAAGCAGTTTCCCTTGCAAGGGTAGCGGCAGATCGCCGATTTCGTCGAGAAACAGCGTCCCTTTGTTCGCGGTTTCGATTTTGCCAAGTGTTTGTTTGGTCGCTCCGGTGAACGCGCCCTTTTCATAGCCAAACAGTTCGCTCTCCAGGAGCGTTTCGGGAATGGCCGCACAGTTGATCGCCACCCACCGCTCCTTGCGG
>CAYSKY010000884.1:0-1627 GCA_964431425.1 uncultured Burkholderiales bacterium | reverse complement strand
GTTGCTGAAGGCGCCACATCAGGTACATCAGCGCCTGCGCGCGACCGACTGCAAATGCGGGTATCACCACCACCCCACCACGTGCCACCGTGCGGCTGATGGCTGCGCCGAGCATGGCTTCCGGGTCCGCCGCCGGATCACCGGTGACATGCAGGCGATTGCCATAGGTGGACTCGACAACCAGATAGTCGGCCAAGTCGATCAGGGCGGGAGGCTGCATGATCGGGTCTGCCGCGCGACCGAGGTCGCCCGAAAACACGAAGCGCCGGCCGGCCACGTCCACGGTAGCGATGGCGGCGCCCAGCAGGTGACCTGCCGGCTGTAGCACGGCCGAGAAAACACCGGCGATTTCGGTCTCGCGCCTGAATCGTACCGGCGCGAACGACTTCATCGCCGCCAGCGCCTCCTGCCGCGTGTAAAGCGGCAGCGCCGGGGCATGCCGTGAAAACTTGTGCTTGTTGGCGTAGCGCGCTTCCTCCTCCTGCAGGTGGCCGGCGTCGGCCAGCAGTATCTTGCACAAGTCGCGCGTGCCGGTGCTGGCGTATACCGGACCGTCAAATCCGTGCTTGAGCAGCACCGGCAGGTAGCCCGAGTGATCCAGATGGGCATGTGTCAGCAATACGGCGTCGATACTGCCGGGCGGCACGGCGAACGGCGCCCAATTGCGCAGTCGCAGTGACTTCAAACCCTGGAAAAGTCCGCAGTCGACGAGCAGGCTGCGCCCACCCGCCGTCAACAGCGTCTTCGAACCTGTGACGGTGCCCGTTGCCCCCAGAAAAGTCAGGCTTGGGGTCGTTGACCCGGCACGTCTGTTGGTTCTCGCCATGGGTTGGCCTTGCGGCAGGCCGCGATGCGGCGCCCCCGCTTAGCGATAGACCACCACCGGTACCTTGGAGTGCGTCAGAACCTTCTGTGTTTCGCTGCCCAACAGCAGGCCCGCGATGCCGCGCCGCCCGTGAGAGGCCATGAAAATGGCGTCGCATTTCTCCTCTTCCGCCATCTGCACGATGGCAAGGAACGGCTGCCAATCCGACAGCATGCGCGTGTTGCACGTCACGCCTGCTTCGCGCGCGAGGTCGGCAGCAACCGCCAGACGCTCATCGGCGGCTTTTTTCATACCGGCGTCATACATCGCGTGGGTAGCCGCCGCGTATTCGGCCAGCGGGGAATTCGGGAACGGCAATGTAATCGTGAGAACCGTGGCGCGCGCGCCGGTTTCCTTGCAAAAATGGATGCCGGCCTTGACGGCTTCGGTGGACAGGGGGGACCCGTCCGTGGGGATCAGGATGTGCTTGAACATATTCTCGCCTCTCGATCGTGGTGGTGAACCCAGTGTAGCAGTTGGTCAATCGGCAGCGATGAGGCATGTCAAGCGAACGCGATTCAGCCGGGGCGCATGTCTGCATGCCAAACGACCCAGCAGGCAAACCCCAGCACTGGCGCGGCTTCCAGGCCAAAATGCCGCCAGAAGCCGCGCCAGTGCTGGAGCCTGCCCGGTAAATGCAACCGCAGCTTGGCTGGCGTCGCAACTCGTTACACAATGGTGTCGTGATCAAAGCCGTCGTGGCGTAAGTTAGCAGTCAGCCGCTGATCAGACACCAATCTTTCGGGGATGCAGGTCATGAAC
>CAYSKY010000883.1:0-1628 GCA_964431425.1 uncultured Burkholderiales bacterium | reverse complement strand
GGCCGAACGTCCATCCGCCAGGGACGGCCACACCATCAAGGAATGCGGTGAACGCTGCGGCTGTCGTCACACCAAAGTTTGGTGCGTGTGCCCAATTGCCGGAGTACGAGACCCGGCTGGTGGCATACAGCGTATGACCGGAACCGACGGCGGCGGCCGGCATCGTCCACGAGAATGAGAATACGGTATCCCCCAACGAATTGGTTTTGTTCGGGGTTGAATGATAGAGCTCGGTATTCCCGCTGTTGGTCAGATTTCCTGAAGGGGTGAGCACGCCGTCACCGGACGCAATGTTTACGCCGGCATTGAGGTTGAGCGTGCTCACGCTGTAGTTGCTGGTCACCGTGTAAAAGCCAACCTGGTTGGCCGCCAGCGTACTGGGCCCGCTGATCGACACGGCAACCGTGCCGGCGGCTGTGCCGCTGTGGCACGCTAAAGTGCATCCGGCGCCGCCGTCGCGGTTGGTTCGACCGGTGATACCGGTTGACGAGGCTTCTGCCAGGGGCGTCGCAAGCGCGCCTGCCCATAGAAGCAGCAAGGCAGCCAATCGATACAAACAATGGCGCGGAACAACGGTCTCGAAAGCAAATGTCATGGCCGACTCCCTATTTTTTTTCTGCCGCCATCAGGTCATACCAATCGTCGGCGCGGATGCGTGCAATCGGATCGCTCCTGCCCTGGCCGTCGGGTTTGAAAACCACGATCTCTCCGAAGTCCATATGTATCCAATGGGCTTGCGATTTGCCGCTCTGCATGTGGCTCACGATCATCACATTGGTACCCGGCGCAGGCGCTTCCGCAAGCCGCTTGGCCCGCAATGCACCAAGATCGGCATCCGGTGAAGAAGGCACGTTGGAAAAGTCAGCAGACAGCTCCGGCGCGCCCAACCCCAACAATCGCGCCGTGTCCGCGACGCGGCAAACGGGGGACGAAAGCACACGCCCGATGGGAATTCGCAGCGATCGGATGGAATCGCCGATGAAGCGCGCATCACGCTCCCCGGCCTGGGACAGGTTTGACGTCGTACATTGAGGGGTCACTGTTCCGGTTTGGGTATGACGCAGGAACAGGATAAGCCCGCCCTGCCGCAGCGCTGCCAGCAGCGGTGCCCCTCTGAGAGATTTCGCATCATCAATCGGCGGATGCGCATAAGGCCGGGTCATCCCTTCCGTGGCGGCGGGAATACGCTGCTGCGTGTTCACTTCCCCGGCAATACTGGAGGCGGAAACCATCGACAGGAAGGCGCACGTTACCGGGATGGCCGAGGCGCGCAGCCCCGCAATCGCACTTTCGCACGCGCTCATGGGTCCAAAGTCCTTCCGACGTGCACCGCGCACCGAACCACCGGATTTTTCTTCATCTAGCCTCCAACCCGCACACCGCAAATGCAGCGCACCATCCCTGCGGCGGCTCTGCGGCCGTCTCGCCTGAAATTCAAGGTTCAGACCGTAACATAGCCACGCAATTTATGCATTTACCTGCGCGAATTCCGGGCTGGACAGCGTCTTGCCGCGTTCGTCCAGCACGCAGAGCGCGGCACCTTCGGGGATCGCGCGGGACAGAAGCGCGGCTTCCGCCGCCATGCCGCCGCCCTTCTTGTCCTCGACCTCATGCTCGGACGCCGGGCC
>CAYSKY010000882.1:0-1628 GCA_964431425.1 uncultured Burkholderiales bacterium | reverse complement strand
ATGGCACCAAACGGGAAGCCCACCACGGTCCCGCGCAACCAGGGGCCGATGGAGCGCTTCCAGTCGTCGGCCTTCATCCAGATGGAACCGGTCATTTGCATGAGCGATTCCTCCACCTTGTAGTCCTTGGAGGCAGCCCACAGGGTTTCGCCCACTGCAAACAGGCCGACCGCCACCGTGACCACTTCAATGCCGTCGAGCAATTGCGGAATTTCAAACGCAAAGCGGGCGGCGCCCGACTGGTTGTCGATGCCCACGAGCCCGATCGCCAGTCCGACAAACAGCGCCGTCAACCCGCGGAGTGGCGATTCGCCAAGCACCGCAGACACGGTCACAAACGCCAGCACCATAAGCGCAAAAAACTCCGGCGGACCGAACGACAGCGCCACATCCACCACCAGCGGCGAAACAAACGTCAGCGCCACGGTGGCCAGCGTGCCGGCCACGAAGGAGCCGATGGCAGACGTGGCCAGCGCGGGCCCTGCGCGTCCGCGCTTGGCCATCTGGTTGCCCTCCATCGCGGTGATGATGGTGGCGGACTCGCCGGGCGTGTTGAGGAGAATGGACGTGGTGGAACCACCGTACATCGCACCGTAGTAGATGCCGGCAAACATGATCAGCGCGCCGGAAGGGTCCACTTTGGTGGTCACCGGCAGCAGCAGCGCAACCGTCACCGCCGGGCCGATGCCGGGAAGCACGCCGACGGCCGTGCCGAGCGTGACGCCGACAAAACACCACATCAGGTTCTGCAGCGTGAGCGCGACCGAAAATCCGGACAGCAGGGAGTTGATGATTTCCATGGCGGCGACCGGTCAGAACGGCAACAGGCCGGCGGGCAGATTGAGTCCCAGGCCATAGTTGAAAAACGCGTAGGTGGCGGCGGCGAGAAATGCGCCCACCCCGATGTTCAGCCCCCAACGGGTGCTGCCGAACCCGCGGGCAGCCATGACGAACATGACGATGCCGGCGATCACAAACCCGGCCGGCACCATCAGGATTCCGTTGATGATCATGGCGCCGCTGATCCAGCCGAATGCCGACCAGTTGGTGGGCGTTTCGGCGGCGGCGGCTTCGTCGACATCCTTGAAGCCTCCAAACAGAGCTTCCTTCAGCAGCAGAAGGCCGAGAAGGATGAGGCCACCCGACACGATCGTCGGTACCAGCCGCGGCCCCACCTTGGCATAGCCGGTTGCTTCCGGCAGTTGTGCGGTGCCGATGCCGAGCAGCACACCGAGAATCAGAACAGCGGCTGCAACGGCAAGCTGACCCGTGCTACGCGCCGGGGTACGGGATGAATTCATGACCTGCCTCCTCTGGATGCGTGCGACCTGCTCCGGTGCCGCTACGCCTGGAACGCCCCCGCCTCACACAGAGGCGGGGTTGCAGCGTTGCCTATTTCTTCAGGTTCAACTTGCCCAGAATGTCGCCGATACGCTTGTTTTCTTCGTCGAGATATTTCTTGAAGTCATCGCCGGCCAGGTAAATGTCGGTCCAGTCGTTCTTGGTGAGTACTTCTTTCCATGCAGGGCCTTTCACCGTTTTTTCGATGGCGGCGATCAGTTCCTTCTTTTGTGCGTCGGTGATGCCGGGGGCGCCAAACACGCCGCGCCAGTTGAATAGTTCCACAT
>CAYSKY010000881.1:0-1640 GCA_964431425.1 uncultured Burkholderiales bacterium | reverse complement strand
TGCCGGTGGCCTGCATGAAGGCATAGCAGATGGTGGAGCCGATGAACTTGAAGCCGCGCTTCGCGAGGTCCTTGCTCATCGCGTCGGACTCGGGCGTGGTGGCGGGCACCTCGCCCATGGCCTTCCACTTGTTGACCTTCGGCTTGCCCCCAACGAACGACCAGATATAGGCGTCGAAGCTGCCGAACTCTTTTTGGACCGCGAGAAATGCCTTGGCGTTGATGACCGCACTGCGGATCTTGAGCCGGTTGCGGACGATGCCGGGGTCCTGCATCAGTTTTTCCAGCTTTTCATCCGTAAAGCGCGCCACCTTGACCGGATCGAAGCCGGCAAACGCCCTGCGATAGCCGTCACGCTTGGCAAGGATGGTGGACCACGACAGCCCGGCCTGCGCGCCTTCAAGAATCAGGAATTCGAACAGCGTGCGGTCGTCGTGCACCGGCACGCCCCATTCGCGGTCGTGGTAGTCGATGTAAAGCTGGCCCAGCGATGAGTTCTCGCACCACGCGCAGCGTCGCCGGGTGTCCGCCGCCGGCGCGGCCTTCGTCTTTGCTGCGGTCACTGGTGGATGTAGCTTTCCAGCTGGGCGATGGTCGATTCCTGGTCCTTGATGATGTCGTTCATCAGGTCGCGGATCGAGATCATACCGATCACCGTGCCGCCATCCACCACCGGCAGGTGGCGGAAATTCTTGGTGGACATGATTTCCATGCAGGCCGAGGTTCGGGTGTTTGGCGTCACGACCAGCACATTGGCTGTCATGATGTCGCGTACCCGGGTTTCCTTGGAGTTCTTGCCCTGCAGCGCGACTTTTCGCGTGTAATCGCGTTCAGAAACAATGCCGACCAGCTTGCCGTGTTCCATCACCATCAGTGCGCCCACGCCTTTTTCGGCGAGCACCTTGAGGGCATCGAACACGGTTTCATCCGGGCTGATGCTCCAAAGCGTGTTGGGACGGTTCTTGAACAGTTCCGATACGGGCTTCATGTGCTTCTCCTCCTGGCAGGATCAGACAGCGGGAACGGCATGTCCAAGGTGCGCGCTTCGAACGGCGGCTGGCCCGGATCACATATTCGGATAATTCGGACCGCCGCCTCCCTCAGGCACGACCCACTTGATGTTCTGTGTCGGGTCCTTTATATCGCAGGTTTTGCAGTGAACGCAATTGGCTGCGTTGATCTGCAGCTTCTTGCCGCCTGCGGGAGCGTCGACGAATTCGTACACGCCGGCCGGGCAATAGCGTGCCTCGGGGCCGTCGTACAGCGCCAGGTTGGTGTTGACCGGCACATCGGCGTTCTTCAGTGTCAGGTGCGCCGGCTGGTCTTCTTCATGGTTCACGCTGGAGATGAACACTGACGATAGCCGGTCGAAGGTCAGCACGCCATCGGGCTTCGGATAGGTGATGGGCTTGGCCTGATCTTTCTTCACCAGGGTTTCGTGGTCGGCGTGTTGGTGGTGCAGGGTCCACGGCGCCTTGCCGCCGAACACCACCTGATCGATACCGACCATGACGGTGCCGGTGTAGAGGCCCTTGGCCATCCAGGGCTTGAAGTTGCGCGCCTTATGGAGTTCTTCGCGCAGCCAGCTGTTCTCGAAGCCGGCAGGGTAATCGTCGAGCACGCCGTGCTGCCGGTTCGCCT
>CAYSKY010000880.1:0-1640 GCA_964431425.1 uncultured Burkholderiales bacterium | reverse complement strand
GATGCGGACAGGGCGAGGCCATTGGCTAGCTTGGTGTTCTCGGCATTCTGGCGGATGGTGGAAGTGAACTCCTCCATGCTCGACGCTGTTTGCTCAAGCGTCGATGCCTGCTCCTCGGTGCGCGCCGACAGATCGGTGTTGCCCGCGCTGATCTGACGCGCCGCATTGGCGATTTCGCCGGCATTGATGGCCACCTGGGCGATGAGGTCGTGCAACTGGCCGACGAAGCCGTTCATGGACTTGGAAAGCTGGCCGAACTCGCCCGTCATCACCGGCAGTTTGCGGGTGAGGTCGCCGTCGCCGGTGCGCAGGTCTTCGGTGGCGCGAAGCACGGCGTCGATCGGTGTCGAAATGATGTGGTGCGTCCACCACGACACAAATCCCACCGCCGCCAGCCCCAACAGCACGGCGACGAACACGGAAATGGCGGCATTGCCGGCGGTCGCCTGGCTTTGCTCCTGGAAGGCATTGTTCTCCTTTTGCATGGCCTCGGAGAGCTTCTTCAGGGCATCGCCGGCGCGATTGAACGACTTTTCAAACTCCGGAATTTCGGCGATCACGCCGATCAGATTGCTCTTGGCATCGGTAATGCGTTTGTCAGCGTCGCGCAGGTAGGCTTCCAGCGAAACCTTGGCGGCCGTCAGGGCCGCGGCTACTTCCGGCGTGGCCTTCGACGGGTCGATGGCCGACATGGCGGCCTGCATGCTGCGCTTGTCGACGGCATACTTCTTCTCGGTGCGATCCACCCATTCCGCCTCGCCGCGTTCAAACGCGAGAATGTAGGTGACGATGTCGCCGCGGATGGAGTCGTGGGTTTTTCCCAGTTCCGCAGCGTAGGACAGCATGACGGCATTGCCGGTCGATTTGTCCACGATGCCACGGAAAGAGCCGGCCGAGGCGTAGGCGATGACGCCGACGATGATGAAGATGACGGCGACAATTCCACTGAATGCCATCAGGGATTGCTTGACGGAGAGACCCTTCGAAAGCTGGAGCATGGTTCAGTCCTGTGCGCTGGTTGAGTGCCGATGACGGGGCCGGGCCTGCCGCCGGTTAATCATGCAGTGAATTCGAGCGGCCATTATTTCACTTTAGTTGTCGGGATAGCGTGAGAAAGCTTGGCGGGGAAACGCCCCGCCTGCGTGACGCTATTTCTTTACCTGGGCAAGCACGTTGCTGGTCCAGGCAAGGCGTTCAATCAGCGTGCGCAGGAACTGGCGGTTGAATCGCAGCTGGCAGGCGTCGGAAAGCTGTTCAAGCTGCACGTCCTGGATTTTCAGCAGCTGCACCTCCGAAACCGCCACGATGGACGCGGTGCGCCGCGCCTTGTCACCGGACAGGTAGGCCATTTCACCGAAGCAGTCGCCGTCCTTGAGCACGTTCAGCAGCTTGCCATCCTTGCTGACCTTGACCTGGCCGGAGACGATGATGAAAAAGGCGTGGCCCACATCACCTTCCAGCAGCAGGCTTTGCTCGCGTGAATGGTTTTCCCAGATGGCGCCGCGCAATACCTCCCACAGCTCGGAATCGCGGAAATCCTTGAAAAACTCAAGCTTGCGAAGCGCGTTGAATTTCTCGGCAGAAGAAATCTCGAAGGAGTACTTCTCCAGTTGCGGGAAGGTGTCGGCGAGGTCGCGAGC
>CAYSKY010000879.1:0-1641 GCA_964431425.1 uncultured Burkholderiales bacterium | reverse complement strand
GTGGAGTGCTACGAGCGCATGAAGAGCAAGAAGCCGGTTGGTTTCAATCCGCTCTCGACCGGCATCACTTTTGCCCTGTCCGAGAAAGTCGCCGCGGACAAGACGGTGCTGTTCACCACCGGTTACGGCCGCTCCGAATCGGTGGACGGCAGCGTGTTCGCCTGGAACTTCCCGCTGATGGGCACCTACTGGACGGCGGCCGATATCCTGGTCCAGCACGTGGCCAAGAAGGGCAGCCTCAAGGGCAAGAAGATCGCACTGGTGTACCACGACTCGCCGTTCGGCAAAGAGCCGATCCCGGTGCTGGAAGAACACGCCAAGAAGCACGGCTTTGACCTGGTGAAACTGCCGGTCACGCACCCCGGCATCGAGCAGAAGTCGCAGTGGCTGCAGATCCGCCAGCAGCGCCCGGACTACGTGTTCCTGTGGGGATGGGGCGTGATGAACTCCACCGCCATCAAGGAAGCGATTGCGGTGTCCTATCCGCGCCTGCAGATGTACGCCGTGTGGTGGGCTGCAGCCGAGCCGGATGTGATGCCGGCCGAAGCGGCGGCCAAGGGCTACAACGGCCTCGCCATGGCGCACAGCTCGGAAAATGATCGCCCGGTACACAAGGACATCGCCAAGTTTGTGTATGACAAGGGCAACGGCACCGGCAAGAAGGAAGAAATCGGCCAGGTGCTGTACAACCGCGGCATGCTGTCAGCCGCCCTGGTGGTGGAATCGATTCGTGCGGCGCAGAAGAAGTACGGCAACCGCGTGGTCACCGGTGAAGAAGTGCGCTGGGGTGCCGAAAACCTGAACCTCGATGCGGCGCGCATCAAGGCCATGGGTGTGGAAGGCATGATGCAGCCGCTCAAGACCTCCTGCAGCGATCACGAAGGCGCACGTTCGGCGCGCATTCACACTTGGGATGGCAAGGCCTGGAGCTACACCTCGGATTGGTATACCTCCGACCAGAAGATGCTGGCCCCGATGATCAAGGCGGCTTCGGCCAAGTACGCGGCGGAAAAGAAGATCACGCCGCGCGATTGCTCGAAGGAAAAGTAGCCCGGCTATTAAAACCCAAGCACTGGCGCGGCTTTCCGGGCATTTTTGCCCGGGGAGCCGCACCAATGCTGGACTTTCGACATTGACCCATTCATGAACTCCGTATCCACAACGCCACCCGGTGCCGCAGCCGACAACGCCAACGCGCTGCTGGTGGTCAACGGCATCGAGGTCATTTACAACCACGTGATCCTGGTGCTGAAGGGCGTCTCGCTTAGCGTGCCGGAAGGCGGCATCGTCGCAATTCTGGGTGCCAACGGCGCCGGCAAAACCACGACCTTGCGTGCCGTGTCCAACCTGCTGCGTGCCGAGCGTGGCGATGTGACCAAAGGTTCGGTGATGCTGCGTGGCGAACGGGTGGATCAGCTTTCGCCCTCGGATCTGGTCAAGCGTGGTGTGGTGCAGGTGATGGAAGGGCGCCATTGTTTTGCGCACCTGACCGTCGAGGAAAACCTGCTCACCGGCGCCTACACCCGCACCGATGGTCGCGGCGCGGTCGCGGCGGACCTGGAAAAGGTCTACAACTATTTCCCCCGACTCAAAACGCGGCGGCAGGCTCAGTCCGGCTATACATCGGGCGGTGAACAGCAG
>CAYSKY010000878.1:0-1645 GCA_964431425.1 uncultured Burkholderiales bacterium | reverse complement strand
ACCCTAGCAGGCCAAACCACCAGCATTGGCGCGGCTGCCCGGTCAAAAGGGGCCGGGACGCCGCGCCAGTTCACGACTTTGTCGGGCGAATCGTGCGCCGGGCAATACACCAAAAACCACAAGCAGCACCTGCGATTTGAGGGAGTTCAACATGGCTGACTGGAAACACTGGCGTCTGGAGACCGATGCCGACAAACTCGCCTGGCTCACATTCGACCGGGCGGATACGTCCACAAATACATTTTCCAGCGAAGTGCTGCACGAGCTTGCGACGATTTGTGCGGCATTGACATCCGCCGCTCCCAAAGGCCTGGTGATCCAGTCGGCGAAAGAAAACGGCTTTGCCGCCGGTGCCGACATCGACGAATTCACGACGCTGAAAAATCCCGAGGAGGCCTATGCCTTCACCAAACTCGGCAACGATGTCTACGATCAGGTCGAGGCGTTGCCGTTCCCGACGCTGGCCATGATCCACGGCTTTTGCATGGGGGGCGGCACTGAACTCGCACTGGCCTGCCGCTATCGTGTTGCCGATGATGGGCCGAAGACCAGGATGGCATTGCCGGAAGTGATGATTGGTATCGTCCCTGGCTGGGGTGGCGCGAAGCGCATGCCCAAACTGATTGGTGCCGCACAGGCACTCGACCTGATGCTCACGGGGCGCGGGGTTGATGGCCGCCGTGCCGCGAAAATGGGGCTGGTGGATGTCGTGACGCCGCGACGCCACTTTGCCAATGCCGCGCGAATGCTGATGTTGAAACCGCCGGCGCCGCACCAGCCGGCGTTCAAGGATGCGATCACCAACTGGCCGGTGGTTCGCGGGTTCATTGCCAGCGCTTCGCGCAAGCAGGTTGCCAGAAAGGCGCGAAAGGACCACTACCCCGCGCCTTACGCGATCATCGACCTGTGGGAGAACTTCGAAGGTGATCCCCGCAAAATGCCGCAGGACCACCCGTATTCGATCTCCGGGATCTTCCGCCATCCGACCACCGCAAACCTGGTGCGGATTTTCAAATTGCAGGACAGGATGAAGAGCCTGGGTGCCGGTGCGGTCGATATCCGGCACGTACACGTGGTGGGTGCGGGTGTGATGGGTGGGGATATCGCCGCATGGTGTGCACTGCGCGGCTTCCATGTGACCTTGCAGGACCTAGATCACAAGCGGATCGCACCCGCTATCAAGCGCGCGGCCGAACTCTACAAGCGCAAGCTGAAGTTGCCGCATCTCATACAGGCTGCCATGGATCGCCTGGTGCCCGATGTAAAGGGGGACGGCGTTGCGCATTGCGATCTTGTGATCGAAGCCATTGTTGAAAATGTCGACGTCAAACGAAAGTTGTATGCGCAGATTGAACCGCGGCTGAAGCCGGGTGCGATCCTCGCCACCAACACCTCTTCCATCCCGTTGCAGGAATTGTCGGCGGGCCTCGCGCGTCCGGAGCGGCTGGTCGGCATCCACTTCTTTAACCCGGTCGCGCAGATGATGCTGGTTGAGATCGTGCAGGGTCCGCAGACCTCAGCAGAGGTCATGCAAGCCTCGCAGGCGTTTGTAAAGAAGATCGACAAACTGCCTCTCCCGGTCAAATCTGCGCCAGGCTTCCTCGTCAACCGCATCCTGACGCCCTACATGACCGAAGCGCAGATC
>CAYSKY010000877.1:0-1647 GCA_964431425.1 uncultured Burkholderiales bacterium | reverse complement strand
GCCATGAACATGATGCTGCATGGAATCGGCTCCGAATCCAGTGTGCCCATCGTCGTATCCGATGCGCTGGCGGCCGACCCGGGCGACCGCTTTGAGATCGTGTTGGCGAACCCTCCATTCGGCAAGAAAAGCAGCACACAGATCGAAGGCGCGGACGGCAAGCGGTCCACCGAGAAAGACGTGATCGAACGCGATGACTTCTGGGCAACCACATCCAACAAGCAGCTCAACTTTGTTCAACACATCAAGACGCTGCTGAAGCAGAATGGCCGCGCGGCAGTGGTATTGCCGGACAATGTGCTGTTCGAAGGTGGTGCCGGCGAGACCATCCGCAAGAAACTTCTGCATGAATGCGATGTGCACACGCTGCTGCGCCTACCGACCGGGCTCTTCTACGCGCAAGGCGTGAAGGCAAACGTGATCTTCTTCGACCGCAAGCCGGCCTCCGAAACGCCTTGGACACGCAAGCTGTGGATTTACGACCTGCGCACCAACAAGCACTTCACGCTCAAGACCGCGCCGATGAAGCGAGAAGACCTCGACGAATTTGTCACGCTGTACAACCCGACCAATCGGCATGTGCGCGCAGCAACCTGGTCGCCGGAAAACCCGGAGGGGCGGTGGCGCTCATACGACTATGCCGAACTGATCGCACGCGATAAAGCCAGCCTGGATATCTTCTGGTTGAAAGACGATAGCCTTGCTGACTCCGACAACCTGCCGCCGCCGGACGTAATTGCGCAGGAGATTGTGGAAGACCTTGAGGCGGCGTTGGAGCAGTTCAGATTGATTGCGGGGGATCTGGGAGCTGAAGCGAGCGATTTGGAAGGGCGGCGATGAGCGCAACCAAGGCATTCACCCTACGCATCTTCGTTGTGGATGGCGATCCCGATGGCCTTCGCGTTGTTGATCGAACCAATTGGAACGGCAAGGCACTTGTGTTCCCTCGTACGCTGCTTCCCACCGTAAAGCAAAGGTCAGAATTCGTACAAACCGGCGTCTATCTGCTGATTGGCCCACGCCCCGTTGGCGAAGGCGACATGCTGTATGTCGGCGAGGGCGACCCGGTGCGACCGCGCCTCGAAAGCCACTACGCGCAGAAGGACTTTTGGACGCGCGCCGTCTTCTTTGTTTCGACAGACGGGCAGTTGAACAAGGCTCATGTCCAGTTTCTGGAGTCCCGGTTGATACAGCGTGCACGCGCGGCGAAGCGTATGCCGCTGGACAATGGAAATTCGCCAGCCGAACCTACTTTATCCGAGTCAGATCGTTCGTATGTCGAGGTGTTTCTCGATCACATGCTAGAGATTCTGCCGGTACTGGGTGTGCACGCCTTTGAGACGGTCGCGGCGTCGGTAACGACCGCGGCGCAGGTACCGCTAATCTGCAAGGGCAAGGGCGTGACAGCTCACGGCTACGAATCGACACAGGGGTTCGTTGTAAAGGTCGGGTCTGAGGCGGTGGCAGAGGAAGTGCCGTCGATGCAGGAGTACGTGCGCGGAAGTTACGACCTGCGCCAAGACCTGAAAAAGAATGGCGTGCTAGTAGTCTCAGGCGCTCATCTCGTCTTCACGCAGGACTATCCGTTCAGCAGCCCATCAACGGCAGCGGATGGGGGGCTTCGCACGGCGGGGGGGCGTCGGTACA
>CAYSKY010000876.1:0-1647 GCA_964431425.1 uncultured Burkholderiales bacterium | reverse complement strand
CACGGGAGCAGTCATCGTCACCACTCCGCAGGACATCGCGTTTCTGGATGCCCGCAAGGGTCTGAAGATGTTTGAGAAGGTTGGCGTGCCCATCATCGGCATCGTCGAGAACATGGCCATGCATGTGTGCAGCAACTGCGGGCACATGGAGCATATCTTCGGTACGGGCGGCGGTGACAAGATGGCGAAAGACTACAACATCGAGTTGCTGGGCTCGCTGCCGCTGGATATCAAAATTCGCGAAATGGCCGACAGCGGCAAGCCAACCGTGGTTTCCGAGCCGGATGGTTTGCTGGCCGGCATTTATAAGGACATCGCGAGAAAGTGCGCGGCGAAAATCGCCAAGCAGGCGCAGGATCGCTCCAGCATCTTCCCGAAAATTGTCATTCAGAACACCTGACAGCCGATGGACGAGTCTATCCAGCGCGCCGTTGAACTGCGCAGCGAATCGCAGTACACCGAGGCGCTGGCGATACTGCTCGATCTCTACGAGAAGCATCCTGATCATCCGCGGGTGAACTACGAGCTGGCCTGTACCTACGATACGCAGGGTGTCGAGGACGAGGCAATCGGCTTCTATGAGCACGCAATTCAGTGCGGGCTGGCGGGCGATGACTTGCGCGGCGCAATGCTCGGTCTGGGCAGTTCATACCGGTGTGTGGAACGCTACGGAGATTCCGCGCGCATCCTGCAAAAGGGCGCCGCGACTTTTCCGGACGCACGGGAGTTCGATATTTTTCTCGCGCTGACCCGCCACAACATGGGTGAGCACGACGAGGCCCTGCGCCTTCTACTGGGCCACATTGCTGATCACTCCGCTGATCCCGGGGCGGTACGCTACCGCCGCGCCATCAGCTACTATGCGGAGCACCTGAATCCGCCCTATGACGACTGAGGGCATTGGATATGCCGGCTTACTGTGTGGGGCAGATTCGCGTGAAAGACGCCGCCGCCTGGGAGGAGTACCGCAGCCGGGTGGGTGCCACGGTTGCGCAATACGGCGGGCAGGTTTTGTTTCGCGGCCGGCGGTCGCGGGTGCTGGCCGGCGGGGAGGTGCCGGAGTTGGTTGTCTCCCTCCGGTTTGAGTCGGCGACGGAGGCCAACCGCTGGCACGATTCGCCGGAGTATCAGGCGCTGCTGCCGTTGCGCGCGCGTGCGGCCGAGGTCAAGCTGGTCCTGTATGAAGACTGACGACTATTTCGAAGGAGAACGTTCGTGAGCATCAAAGCCGACAAGTGGATTCGCAGGATGGCGCTGGAGCACGGCATGATCGAGCCGTTCGAACCCGGACAGGTACGTGAGGCAAATGGCCATCGCATTGTCAGCTACGGCACGTCCAGCTACGGATATGACATCCGCTGCTCCAACGAATTCAAGTTGTTCACCAACCTGAATTCCACCATCGTTGACCCCAAGAACTTTGACCCGAACTCGTTCGTGGACATCAAGGGTGACCACTGCATCATCCCCCCCAACTCGTTTGCCCTTGCGCGCACGGTCGAGTACTTCCGTATTCCGCGCAATGTGCTGACGGTGTGTCTCGGAAAATCGACCTACGCGCGATGCGGGATCATCGTCAATGTGACGCCGTTCGAACCCGAGTGGGAGGGCCATGTGACGCTGGAGTTTTCCAACACCACGCCGCTG
>CAYSKY010000875.1:0-1649 GCA_964431425.1 uncultured Burkholderiales bacterium | reverse complement strand
GCTCAAGGGGTGCGCTGCTAGAATTCAGATCATGTCACGGGACGCCCCGGGGCATGTGGTCGGTAACTACAACAACAAAGGCTGTTGCGATTGAAGAATATTCTTGTCCTGTTTGACGCGGACTGGGACCGGCAGCAGTTGGAGAAAGCGGCGGCTCGCAGCGATGCCACCGGCTATCGGTTCTACTTTGAAGGCTTTGATCTTTTCAGTTTTCCCAGCAACGCCCGGCTGCTGACATTTGATATTTTCAGGTTTGTTGATCGTCTCGCGGCAAAGTACCGCTTACTGCCGCTGCACGGCGTCACCTCGAGCAATGAGCAATTTGGCGCACTGGCGGGTGCACTGCTGGCGCAGCGACTGGGCCTGCCAGGTGCCGACCCAAAGGCTCTGCTGGCAGCCCAGCACAAATACGTCGCCCGGCGCATTCTCGAGGCCGAGGTGCCCGATGCCAACGTCCGTTTTGCCGCCTTCCCCTACACGTTCTCCAGCCCCGTCGATATTCCCCTGCCGTTTCCGTTTTACGTAAAGCCGGTGAAGGCGGCCTATTCGGTGCTCGCACGGCGGGTGGATAACTTCCGTCAGTTGCAGGAGCACATGACGTTCCACCCGTGGGAGAAGTACATCATCAAGCGGCTGGTGCGCCCGTTCAATGATGTTGTGCGGCGACTCACCGACTTCGACGTGGATGCCCACTGGATGCTGGCCGAAGAACTCATCGACGGACACCAAATCAACGTTGATGGAGTCGCTGTGCATGGTGACGTGCACATCCTCGGTATCGTCGATGCCGTCATGTATCCGGGTACCGACCAGTTCATGCGCTTCGAATACCCGACACGTCTGCCAGAAGCCTGGGCGGCACGCGCCGCTGACTCCGCCAGGCGCATCGTCAAGGCGCTGGGCATCGACCACGGCCTGTTCAACGTGGAAATGCGTGTCTGCCGCGAGACCGGCCAGTGCCGCATGATCGAAGTCAATCCGCGCATGGCGGCCCAGTTTTCGGACCTGTACGAAAAAGTGGATGGACTGAACTTGCACGACATCGCATTGAAACTGGCGCTGGGCGAAATGCCCGACCTGACGCCCGGGCGCGGGAAATACCAGGTGGCGTGCAGTTTCGTTTTCCGCAAATTTGACGGAACACCACTCGCCAATCCGCCCAGCCATGAGAAGTTACGCTGGTTGCAGGAATTCGACCCGGATGCCTTCCTGGCCATGTTTGTGAAGACCGGCGGCGGGCTCAAGCGCGAGATGAAATGGTTGGGCAGCCACCGCTACGCCACGCTCAACATGGGTGGCCACTCGGAAGAGCACCTGCTCCAGAAGTACCAAACCGTGAAGCAAACGCTGGGTTTTGAGACGGGCTGAGCCGGCCGATACCCGGGTTTCCGGCACCGCTGCCAAAGCCGTATACCACCGGTTTTGACTCGTCTTGCCGGGTGGGGTCGGGTAAAATCGACCTTTTCCCCCTCGAACCAGCCCGCTCCGTCGGGCGCCACTCGCAAAGCGCCATGAACCTCAGCACTGTCTCCGGTATCCGCCAGGCATTTATCGACTATTTCGTCTCCAAGGGGCACACCCACGTGGCCTCGTCTTCGCTGGTGCCCGGCGACGATCCGACCCTGCTGTTCACCAATGCCGGCATGAAC
>CAYSKY010000874.1:0-1656 GCA_964431425.1 uncultured Burkholderiales bacterium | reverse complement strand
CGTCTGATACGTGCGAAATGGTCCACTTGCCGGTACCTTGAACAAGGGATGGCAGTACCAGAATGGCAAAGTCCAGCACTGGCGAGGCTCTCAGGCCAAAAATGGCTGTGAAGCCGCGCCAGTGCTGGACTTTTGCCTTCGGACTATCGTCCGACCCGCCACGTCACGGCAGCGTCCGCCCCGCCCTCGCTTTTGCAGCGCTGACGTCGGTCGCACCGATGCTGCCGTTGAGGTTTACGTCGAACAGGAAATTGTTGCCCACGTTGAGCAGTGCCCCGGAGCGCGCCTTGATCGCGGCGATGTCGGTGCCGGTAACGCGGCCGGAGCCGTTGATGTCGCCGACCAGGAAGCCGATCGATGCCGATGCGCCGGCGCTGCCGTTCACGCCGGTCAGCTGCACCGTCACGCGACGGTTGTCGTCCACGCCGGCCAGCGTGACTTCGACGGTGTTGCCGGCAGCTGCGGTGCTGGCACTGCCGGCGGGCGCGCCCAGGGAATCGACCACCGAGGCGGCGCCTGGAATGGTGACCGGTGCGCTGAACGAAAACACCAGCACATGGCCGGGGCCCACCGCGCGCGGCTCGATCGTGACTGCGCCGCCAATCGGCACCGCACTGTCGATCGTGAGCGGGAATGCGCCGGCTGCGGCGTGCACCTTGCGCGAGACCACGCCGCCGGTGAAGGCAATCGAGGCAACCGGCGTCACCTGCACGGTCGATGAAGCCGGCCCGGTGCCCGCCGAGTTGGTCGCGGTGACACTGCACGTGTAGGTGGCGCCGTTGGTGAGTCCGTTGACGGTGATGGGCGAGGTGCCGCCACCCGCACTGATACTGCCTGGGTTGCAGGTGACGGTGTAGTTGGTGATGGCCGCGCCGCCATTGTCTGCTGGTGCATTAAAGGCAATCATCACGTTGCCATCGCCCTCGACCGGCAGCCCGATGCTTGGTGCGCCCGGAACCGTGACAACGATCGGCGTGACACTGACGCTGGAGGATGCCGCACCGCTGCCGGCGCTGTTGCGGGCGGTCACGGAACACGCATAGCTGACCCCGTTGACCAGGCTTGTCACGGTGATGGGTGATAGCGCACCCGTTCCGGTGCGGGTGGTCTGGCCGGCCGCGGTGCAGGTGGCTGTGTAGTCGAGAATCGCTCCTCCCCCGGTGGATGTGGGCGCGGTGAAGGCGATCTGTGCCTGGGTGTTGCCAGGCGTCGCCGCGCCAATTCCGGGAATACCGGGTACCACCGGCGCAATGGTCACGCTGGAGGTCACCGGGGCGGCCGCGGCGTAATCGTTGTTGCCAGCCTGGTTGGCTACGATCGTGCAGGTGCCGCCGAACACCATGGTGACGGTGGCGCCGCTCACCGTGCAGACCGCCGGCGTGTTCGATGCGTAGGTCACGGCATTGCCCGACGCGCCGCCAGTAGCCAGCGGGTTGACCGGGAAGGTGCCGCCCGTCAGGAACGTTTGTGAAGCAGGCGACTGAGCATTGAACGTAATGGACTGTGCGGCCTTGGCGATGGTGATCACCAGCGGCGCCATGCCGGTTCCACCTGCGTTGGTGGCGGTGACGGTGGCATTGAAGGTGCCGCCGGCGCCGGCCGTGCCGGAAATGATGCCCGTGACGCTATCAACCGACAGGCCAGACGGGAGTCCAC
>CAYSKY010000873.1:0-1660 GCA_964431425.1 uncultured Burkholderiales bacterium | reverse complement strand
GCATCAGCCCACGCGTGGTGCAGAACCTCGGCATCCGCACGGCGGAAGTCACGCTTGGCAAGCTGGAGCGAAAGTTCAGTGTGGTCGGGTCGGTGGCCTTCGATGAACGCGCCGTGGCCGTCGTGCAGGCGCGCACCAGCGGCTACATCGACAAATTGTTCGTCCGAGCGCCGCTTGATCGCGTCAGCCGCGGCCAGCCGCTGGCCGAAATTCTCGCGCCCGACTGGGTGGCGGCGCAGCAGGAATACCTGTCGCTGAAAGCCAGCCCTCTGGCCGGCGAGGCCTTGCGCTCGGCCGCCCGCCAGCGCCTCACCTCGCTTGGCATGCCCGATGAAACGGTCGCCGCCCTGGACGCCACCGGCAAGCCACACGCACGCATCACACTCACCGCGCCCATTAGCGGTGTGGTGGGCGAGCTGGCGGTGCGCGAGGGCATGACGGTGATGCCGGGTGCCATGCTGTTCCGGCTCAACGGCTTGTCCACCGTCTGGGTGAATGCTGACGTTCCCGAAGCGCAGGCGGCATGGTTGAAGCCGGGCGCCGCAGTCACGGCCACCGTGCCGGCGTATCCGGGCGAGTCCTTCGAGGGCAAGGTCGCCGCCTTGCTGCCGGAAGTCAACGCCGCCACGCGCACCCTGAAAGCGCGCATCGAGCTGGCCAATCCGCAGGGTCATCTCACGCCTGGCATGTTCGCCAGCGTGGCCGCCGATTCCGGTACACCGAAGGAAGTGCTGCAGGTGCCCAGCGAAGCGGTCATTCCCACCGGCAAGCGCAATGTGGTCATCGTGGCCGGCGCGGGCGAAGACGGCAAGCAGCAGTTTTCGCAGGTGGACGTGGGAACCGGGCTCGATGTGGATGGCATGACCGAAATCCGCAGCGGCCTCGCCAAAGGGCAGAAGGTGGTGCTCTCGGGCCAGTTTCTCATCGACTCCGAAGCCAGTCTGAAGGCTACGGGCACGCGCATGGGCGCGGCTCCTGCCGCAGCCCCTTGGGCGGCCATGGGCGGCGCACTGGCGGGCGAAGTTCACAAGGGTACCGGCAAGGTGGAAAAGGTCGGCAACGGCAGCATCACGCTGTCCCACGACGCGATCGCATCGATGCAGATGGGCGCCATGACCATGGACTACAAACTCGCGCCCTCGATTTCGCCGTCCAGCGTGAAAGTGGGCGCCGCCGTGGCGTTTGACGTGACCGTGACCCCGCAGGGTGAAATGGTGATCACGCGCATCAGCGAGGGCGGGGGCAAAAAATGATTGCGCGCCTGATTCGCTGGAGCATCGTCAACCGCTTTCTGGTGTTGCTGGCCACCGTGGCCATCGCCGCCTGGGGCGTGTGGTCGGTGCTGCGCACGCCGCTCGATGCCTTGCCCGATCTGTCGGATGTGCAGGTGATCATCCGCACCTCCTATCCGGGACAAGCGCCGCAGATTGTTGAGAACCAGATCACCTATCCGCTCACCACCACCATGCTCTCGGTGCCGGGCGTTAAGGCGGTACGGGGTTATTCGTTTTTCGGCGATTCGTTCGTCTATATCCTGTTTGATGACGGTACCGATCTGTACTGGGCGCGTTCACGTGTGCTGGAGTATCTCAATCAGGTGCAGTCGCGCCTGCCGCAGGGAGCGAAACCGTCATTGGGGCCGGATGCCACGGGCGTGGGC
>CAYSKY010000872.1:0-1668 GCA_964431425.1 uncultured Burkholderiales bacterium | reverse complement strand
TTCCTGTGCATGCCGCATCCGCTGGCCAAGAAGGACGCCTGCGGCGCCAATGCCACCACCAAGATCAAGCGCTCCGAATTCAACGCCGGCAAGTACGCCCCGTACGTGAGCGACGACGTCACCATCACCGTGGCCGTGGAAGCGTTCAAGGAGTAAATCTCCGCGCGGATTTAACCCGCATCAAATCCGGGCCCGCTGCACTTCCGATTCACTCGGCAGTGCAGCGGGCCCGGACGCTTTCCGGCACCCGCAGTGCAGCATTTGGTGGCAATTCCCTCTGTCATAATGGCGCGCCTGAATGGCGCTTCGGCCGGCTCCCAAAAGGACCCGCGCCCCGGCGACCACACAACCAAACAATCAGGGAGACCTCATGGCATTGCAGAATCTCACCGACGACCAGATCCGCAACTGGTCGCGCGCCGAAAAAGACCAGTGGTGGTTCAAGAACGTTTACCGGGGCGACATGGCGCAGCTCACGCTGCGCTCAGGGTTGACCGGTTTCGTGCTCGGCGGCGTGCTGGCCGCGACCGCGCTCTACATTGCCGGCAAGACCGGCATCACCATCGGCGTCGGCCTCACCTCGGTGATTCTTGCATTTGCGATCTTCCGCATCATGAGTACCACCGGCCTCGCCCAGGACTACACCATCCTCGAAAACAACTGCACGCAGTCCATTGCCACCGCCGCCGGCTACATGGTGACGCCGCTGGCATCCAGCCTCGCGGCCTACATGCTGGTGACCGGCGTTGTGCCCGCCTGGTGGCACATGATGGTGTGGATGGTGGTGTGCTCCATCCTCGGCGTGCTGATCGCCTTCCCGATGAAGCGCCGCTTCATCAACGAAGACCAGATGCCCTTCCCCGAAGGCCGCGCCTGCGGCGTGGTGCTCGATGCGCTCTATACCGGCAACGCCGACGCGGGCATGTTCAAGGCGCGCCTCTTGGGCTGGACCGCCGTGCTCACCGGCATCTACCAGATGATCATCAGCGACGGCTGGATGAAACTCATCCAGTTCAAGGTCCTGATGATGGACAAGTGGATGGGACTCAAGGAACCCTGGCACCTCAACGAACGCCTCGACAGCTACTACTACATGTTCGCCACCAAGGCGAACGGCATGATCCCCACCATCCTCGGCACCGACATTCGCCAACTGGGCCTGCGCCTGACGCTGGATGCGGCCATGATCGGCGTGGGCGGCCTCATGGGCATTGCGGTGGCCACCAGCGTGTTGCTGGGTGCTTTTATCAATTTCGTGGTGCTGGCGCCGATCATGATCCAGCTCGGCGACATCGCCCCGCGCACGCTGGCCAACGGCACGGTGGCCGCCATTTCCCGCTCGGAAATCGTCAACCAGTGGGCACTGTGGTGGGGCGTGGTAATGATGGTGGTGGGCTCGCTGGTGAGCCTGCTGGCCAAGCCTGAAATCTTCACCTCGATGTTCAAGAAGAAAAGCGCGAACACCGCCGCGGCACCGACCTCCACCGTCGACCAGCTGAAGGACATCGAAGTGCCGCTGTGGGTGTCGTGGGTGGGCGTGCCGATCTTTTCCGTACTCGGCGCCACCGCCAGCCACATGTTCTTCAACGTACCCTGGCTGCTCGCGTTCATCTCCCTGCCGCTGATCTTCGTGCTCACGGTCATCTGCACCAACTCGATGGCGCTGAC
>CAYSKY010000871.1:0-1671 GCA_964431425.1 uncultured Burkholderiales bacterium | reverse complement strand
ACGTCCATCGGGCCGGAGGCCCACTCCACGACATTGTCTTCAAGAACCATCGACTCCACCTCGGCGAGGCGCGACTTGTCGCTGTAATACCAGCGCACCATTTGTTTCGGATCCTCGAAACTCTCCGCATGTTCCTCGACGATGGCACGAATCTGCTCCGGCTGCGCCTTCAGTTCATGTTGACGTACAACTTCGGTCAGGATCAGCCCGAGCTTCACACGTTTTTCGGCACGTTCGACGAACAATTCAGGGGGCAATTGCAAATCCTTGGTGGTCATGCCGCGAGATTCCAGATCTTTGACCGCCTGTTCCTGCAAGCGACCAATCTCCATCTCGACAAGGGACCTGGGGAGCGACAGTTCGGACACCGAGGCCAGGACATCCATCACCCGCTCCTTGGTCTTGGACTGGACCCGCTTCTTCAGTTCACGCTCCAGGTTGGCCTTGATCTCGGCGCGCATCTTGCTGATGTCGCCATCGGTGATACCGAGCGATTTGGCGAATTCCGCATCAATGTCAGGCAATTTCGGGGCATTGACGACTTTGACCGTCACTGCAAACTGAGCCGTCTTGCCGGCCAGTTCAGGCTGGTAATCTGCGGGGAAAAGCAAGTCAAAGGTCTTGCTCTCGCCACCGGACATGCCGATCAGGGCCGCCTCAAAATCGGGAAGCATTCTGCCCTCGCCGAGCACGATCCCGAAGTTTTCCGCATCTCCGCCTTTAAATGGCTCGCCGGCCAGCGTACCTTTGAAATCGACCACCAGGAAATCGCCCTTCTGGGCCTGGCGGTCGGTCTTGTCGTAATTTGCACGCTGTTTGCGCAGCGTTTCAATCGTGTTGTCGACATCGGCGTCACCTACGGTTGCCGAAGGCCGCTCCAGCTTGTGCCCCGCGAGTGATCCGATCTTCACTTCGGGATAGACCTCGAAGGTGGCGGTGAACTCAAACTTGTCAGCGGACTGCCCGGTGTTGGCCGGTGCAAAACGCGGGTAACCTGCCACCCGCAAATTTTGCGTCTTGACCGCCTCGGCAAACGATTGCTGCACCGAATCCGACATGACTTCCTGTCTCACCTGGAAGCCGTATTGGTTCGCAACAATGTTGAACGGCACCTTGCCCGGACGAAACCCGGACATTTTTGCGGTACGGGCAATCTGCCTTAGCCGCCGCTCGATTTGAGACTCAATTTCAACGGCGGGCAACGAAAGGACAAGGTTGCGTTCCAATTGGCTGGGAGTGACAGGGCTTGACGCTTGAGCTTGCATGACTTTCCTTATTGCTGGTACACGCGACCCGGCAGCCACATTGGAGTTGGCGATGCGGCCGGGCGCGAAACGATGTTGTGTTTGTTGCGAAAGAAGGGACTCGAACCCCCACGCCGTGAGGCGCTGGAACCTAAATCCAGTGCGTCTACCAATTCCGCCACTTTCGCGCAGGATTTACTGCTTTTTTTGACCGCTGCATTTTACCGCAAACCACGCCTCTCCGCGCGTGCGGGCAAGCTATTTTCCATGCGCCCCTGAAGGAAAGTCATTGTTTTGCCAATATAATTCTTGAAATCACTGCGCCCGGACCGTTGTGCCCGTCGACCATTACGAGAACTTTCCCGTTGCTTCCTGGCTGCTGCCTTCGCGCCTGCGACGGCCGATCGAGACCATATATGCCTTCGCC
>CAYSKY010000870.1:0-1671 GCA_964431425.1 uncultured Burkholderiales bacterium | reverse complement strand
GCCGTTAGCACATCGATCACACCGGGCGACGCCCGAACCTGCGCCAGGTCGATTGCGACGATATTGGCATGGGCCTGTTGACTGAGACCCAGCGCTGCATGCAACGTCCCGGCTGCCTCGGGAATATCGTCGATGTAGACCGCCTCCCCCGTGACGTGCAGGCGTGCTGATTCGTGAGGAATCGATCTACCCGATGCTGGCATGGCGTCGTGCGCGGTGCCGGGCGCTATGTTGCTCATTCAGGCAAACACCCGGAACTGCGCAGCCGGCAACGGATCTCTGCATCGGCTCTCCAGGTAGAAACGGTAGATCATGTTTTTCGCAGCTTGCAAACGGTACGAGGCAGTGGCCCGCGCATCGTCAAGCGGTGAAAAGTCTTGCCCGAGCAAATCCATTGCCCGGCGTACGGTTGATTCGCTCCAGGTCGCATCGGTAAGGAAACGTTCGACCGCGAGGGAGCGCCTGGGAATTGCCGCCATTCCGCCAAACGCGACGCGGCATTGCTTGACCTGGTCGCCTTCCAACACGAGCGCAAACGCCCCGCAAACGGCCGAAATATCCGAGTCGTAACGCTTCGACAGCTTGTAGCACGCCAATTTCAGCCCGGCCGACCTGGCCGGGATCTGAATGCTAGAAATGACTTCATGGGATCCCATCGACTTCTTCTGATACCCGATGTACAAATCTTCCAGCGGGATCTTGCGCTGGCCGAGATGGCTAGCCAGTTCGACCTTCGCGCCCAAAACGATCAGGGCAGGCATTGAATCACCAATCGGCGAACCGTTGGCGATATTGCCGCCCAGTGTCCCGGCATTTCGAACCGGCGTGGAGGCGAACCGTTCCCAAATCTCGTTCAATTCAGGGAAAACAGGCTGCATTGCCCGCCATGTGTCCGTAAGCGTGACTGCGGCACCAATCTGCAATGCACCGCCGAGGCTGGAAATCGTCTGCAATTCAGCAATGGCACCCGTGTAAATCAGATCGCCCAAATTGCGAAATTGCTTGTTCGCCCATAACCCGATGTCTGTACCTCCCGCCAGCACAGTGGCGCCCGGCAACTGCTCACGCAACATCACAAAATCTTGCAGCGTACGCGGTGCAAAGAAGCGTTGATCCGCCGCTCCATAGACAAGGGCCTCATCGCAGTCCAGCTTGCGGATGGCGGTTTCGATCGCTGGTCGATCGAATTCCGAGATGGGTAAATCCTGCATCCGCATGCCTGCTTCAATAATCGGCCGGTATCCCGTGCACCGGCACAGGTTTCCGCTGACGGCTTCGCGTACTCCGGCTTCTGTCAATGGTGGCGAAGTGCCGGACGATGCGCAGTTTTCTAGATACGTTGCCCACAGCGACATGACAAACCCCGGTGTACAGAACCCGCATTGGGATGCGTGGCAGTCGACCATTGCTTGCTGAACCGGGTGTAGCGAGCTGTCCGGTCGCCGTACATCCTCCACTGTGAACAGTGCTTTCCCATCAAGCGTGGGCAGGAACTGAATACAGGCATTGATCGGCTGTATGCGCAGGCCGCCGGCGTCCACACTGGCTAAGACCACGGTGCAGGCACCACAGTCGCCTTCCGCGCATCCCTCCTTGGTGCCCGGGCGGCGAGCGTGTTGTCGAAGGAATTCCAGTACGGTTGTCGTCGCGGGCAAATCTGCGACTTCAACC
>CAYSKY010000869.1:0-1672 GCA_964431425.1 uncultured Burkholderiales bacterium | reverse complement strand
CCTTGGCGAGCATCGCGAGCATCGACTCCCGCTCGTCAGCATCCAGCGCGAACAGCCTTCTTTCCGGCCTCCCCTTGCCCTGGGCGGCGACTTTGATCGCAAACAGCGGCGGCCGTGCGATGTACAGGCGGCCGGCCTGCACGATTTTCGGGAAGTGCGTGTAGAACAGCGTCACGAACAGGGTCTGGATATGCGCGCCATCCACGTCCGCATCGCTCATGATGATGATCTTGCCGTACCGCAGATTGTCCAGTACGGAGTCGGCTGCCTGGCGGTCGTGCGGGTCGACGCCGATGGCCACGGCCACATCGTGTACTTCCACATTGCCGAAGAGATCGCCGCGCGCAACTTCCCATGTGTTGAGGATTTTTCCCTTGGCGGGCAGAACGGCCTGGAATTCCCGATCGCGCGCCTGCTTGGCAGATCCTCCCGCGGAATCACCTTCCACGATGAACAACTCATTGCGGCTGATATCGCGCTCGTTGCAGTCGGTCAGCTTGCCGGGCAGGGTTGCGGCGCCCGATCCCTTGCGTTTTTCGACTGACTTGGTCGATTTGCTGCGTGCCAGCGCCGTACGGACCACCATTTCAGCGATCTTCTTGCCATCTTCCACATTGGCGTTGAGCCACACGTCCAGTGGATCCTTGACCCGTGAACTGATGAGGCGCATGGCGTCCCGGCTGGTCAAGGTGTCCTTGGTTTGTCCCTGGAACTGGGTCGCGAGCACTTTGGCCGACAGCACATAGCGGCAGTTGCGCCACACGTCGTCAGCCTGCAGCGTGATGCCGCGCGGCAGCAAGCCGTGGTGGGTGCAGAAGTCCTTCACCGATTCATAGAGGGCGGCGCGTAGACCGGATACATGTGTACCGCCGTTGGCCGTCGGGATAAGGTTTACGAATGACAGGCCGCCTGCAATGGACTCCGCCCAGGCTACCGCCCACGAAGCTCCTTCACCCTCTGCAAAGCCGCTGTCTTCGCCAGTAACAAAGCGCTCGCCCGAAAAAATGGGACTGACATAACCTTCCGCGGGCAGTTCCTCCGCCAGAAATGATTTGAGTCCGTCCGCGTAGCACCATTCCTGACGCTGCCCGATCGCCTCATCCGTGAAAGAGACGGCGACATTCGGCAGCAGAACGGCCTTGGCCTTGAGTATCTGGCAGAACTCGGCGTGTTTGATTTGTGGCGAGTCGAAGAACTGCGGATCAGGCCACGCCCGTATCGTCGATCCTGTTTCGCTCGCAGGCAGCGAGCCCACTTTTTGCAGCGGTTCCTTCAAGAGGCCGTCCGCGAACGCGATCCTGAAACGCCCCTTTTCCCGCCGTACCTCGACCTCCAGCCTCGTGGAAAGTGCATTGGTGACGCTGACGCCGACGCCGTGGAGTCCACCGGAAAAACCATAGGCGCTGTCACCCGCGCCCTTGGAGAATTTGCCGCCGGCGTGAAGTTTGCAGAACACCAACTCCACGGTGGGTACTTTCTTCTCCGGGTGCAGACCGACAGGGATGCCGCGTCCGTTGTCATCCACCGAAAACGAACCGTCCTTGTGTGCGGTGATGTCAATCCGGGTGGCATGGCCGGTCAGCGCTTCATCACACGCGTTGTCGACCACTTCAACAATGATGTGCGCCGGGTCGATGGTGCGGGTGTACATGCCCGGCAGCTTGCGTACAGG
>CAYSKY010000868.1:0-1673 GCA_964431425.1 uncultured Burkholderiales bacterium | reverse complement strand
GTGTAGACGCAGGCGGCAACGGCGGGGTGACTGTTTCGGCGGCGGCGTTCGATGCTTTAATGCGGCGTTCCCAATAGCGCCCGCGCCCGATCAACCCGCCAACCATACCCAACTTGCCGACCATGCCCAAAGGCCGAACCCTGCTCACTGCCGCTTTATTGCTGCTGGTGGCCCTGGGCCTCGCGCTCTGGACGCCCGACCGCAGACGCGCCGCGCTGGAGGCGCGCTATGCACGCGGCCCCGGCGATTTCATCGACGTGGCCGGCCTGCGAATGCATGTGCGCGACACCGGCCCACGCACAGCGCCGGTCATCATTCTGCTGCATGGCTTTGGCGCGAGCCTGCACACCTGGGATAGCTGGGCGGCGGCGCTGGAGACGGACTATCGCGTCATCCGCATGGACCTGCCCGGCGCCGGCCTGACCGGCGCCGACCCATCCGGCGACGCCGGCGAGGCGCGCGGCATGGCGGTGCTGCTGGCGCTGATGCAGCAACTGGGCGTGCCGCGCGCCACGATGGTAGGCCACTCCATGGGTGGCCGGCTCGCATGGCGTTTCGCCGCCGCGCATCCGGCGCAGGTGCAAAAGCTGGTGCTGCTGGCCCCCGACGGCTACGCCAGCGACGGCACCGAATACGGCAAGGCACCGGCGGTACCGATATCGATGCAACTGCTGCCCTACGTGCTGCCCAAGCCGCTGATGCGCATGTCGCTGGAACCGGCCTACGCAAACCCGGCCGTGTTGACCGATGCGCTGGTGGACCGCTATTACGACCTGATGCTGGCCCCCGATGTGCGAAAAGCCATGGTCGCCAAACTGGAACAATCGGTGCTGCCCGATCCGGTGCCGCTGCTGGCCAGCATCAAGGCGCCCGTGTTGCTGCTGTGGGGCGAACAGGACGCGATGATTCCGATTGCGAATGCCAACGATTACGTGCGCGCGTTGCCCGCGCCGACATTGGTGAAGTTCCCCGGTGTCGGGCATCTGTTGCACGAGGAATCGCCGGTCGATTCGATGGTGGCGTTGAGGGCATTTCTGGCGGGTTGATCGAACGGTTGGCAGCAACGACCGAAACTCGTAGATCAAGCGCTGGCGCGGCTCCCAGGGCCAAAATGGCTGCAGAGGCGCGCCAGTACTGGACTTTGGCCTCTTTGTACTATCAGGCGAAACTTTTTGGCAAGATGCAACACGGTCCTGGGCAAGTGGGTCTGCGCTCTGTTTTTGGAACGGGGCTGCGGCGAAATAGGGTGGGGAGTCATCCGCTGCATGGCTTTGAGGCGGTAGACTGTTTACGGCCAGAAGCGGTCGGTCGGCAGGCGCTATTGATTGCTCTTAGTACATTACTGAAATTGAACGTGACACAACACAAAGTTGGTCGAGTATGAGTTCCGCGATGTTCAATACACGCAATGTTTTCGCGCTGCTAATACTCACAGTCCTTACGTCGTGCACTTCGGATAACAAACCAACAAGCTTCCCAATGCCATCGGGAGCTACTGGAGTAAGAAGCACAGACCTATTCGCTGATAGCGCGTACCAAACCGATTTCATCCTGCGCGTTGCTTATCCCTCAACATTAGCCCTAGACCACTATTCAAAGGTCATCGGGATGCCCTGGCGCTATTGTGTTTGGAGTGGGAAAGAGTGGCAATCTTTTGGTGAATACAACGAAGG
>CAYSKY010000867.1:0-1674 GCA_964431425.1 uncultured Burkholderiales bacterium | reverse complement strand
CAACGCCGGTGGCAAGCTGCTCAATTCGCTCGCTGACAACGGCATTTTCGTGTCGAGCGCCTGTGGTGGCGGCGGAACTTGTGCCCAGTGCAAGGTCGTCGTTCATTCCGGCGGTGGAGAAGGGTATTCAGGACGTGCTGGCCTCCGGTCCGCTGGCCTCATTCCCGGTGCATGACGTGCGGGTGATTGTCTACGACGGCAAGAGCCATCCGGTGGACTCCAAGGAGATCGCCTTCGTCACTGCAGGTCGCAAAGCCTTTATTGACGCCATCAGCAAGGCGCGCCCGGTGTTGTTGGAACCGATCGTGACGGCGGAAGTAACGGTGCCGGATTCGCACATCGGTGCGGTGACCGGCGATCTGTCGTCACGCCGCGGCCAGATCACCGGCACGCGCGGATTGTCCGCCGGCATTTCGGTAGTGGCAGCCATCGTGCCGCTATCCGAACTGCGCGACTACCAGACCCGCCTCAAGTCAATCACCGGCGGACATGGCAGCTACTCGATCGAACTGTCGCACTACGAACCGGTGCTGCCGCATACGCAGGTTGAACTGATCAAGGAGTACAAGGTGCACGCGAAGGAAGAGGACTAACGCTTCAATTTCGCCAGCTGCACTTCAATGGCGCGCCTTCAAGCGCGCCATTTTTTTCGGGCGTTCGTTAGCACGCGTGGTCGCGGCTGGGCGGTGGCCAAGCAAAACGACCCACGGGGCGCCAGTTTGAAACTCAAGCACCGGCGCGTCTCCCAGGCCAAAAATGCCCGGAAAGGAGCGCCAATGCTGGATCTACGTGGTTGAGCGCTAGGCAGCCATCCGCGCCCGCCGCGCTTCGTAGGTCTTCAGGTGCGTGTACGCCACCGCCAGCATGCTGTCGTCGATGCCGTGCTGGCGGGCCTTGCCGAGCATGTACCCGACGATGTGGTCCGCTTCGATTGGGCCGCCGCTTTCGAGGTCGCGCAACATCGAAGCCGTGAGCGTCGAGCCGGCGGTGTTCATGACCTTGTTGTAGCGCTCGGCCACGTTTGGGCGCGGCGCATAGCCTTCGGCCGTCGCGATGGCAATGCAGGCGTCAAGGTGGCGTTGAATCAGTTGCCTGCCGTCGGGCGTGGAGAGGATGTCGCCCAGTGAGCCTCGCATCAGGCAGGTCATGGCGGCCAGCGTGGACAGGAATGCAACCTTTTCCCACATGTCCAGCATGGTGTTATCCGATACTTTCCAGTCCACCACCGTTTTGGAGAAGGCCTCGCCCAGCGCATTGGCGGCCGCCGCTTGTGAAGGTTGGCGCACGCCCCAGTTGATGGCGTGCATCTCGGCCAGCGATTTCACGACGCCGTCTTTGGTGATGGTCGCGGCGATCTGGCAGGAGCCACCCATCACACGCTCTTTGCCGAACGCGGCGTCGAGCTTGTCCAGATGAGAAATTCCGTTGAGTAAAGGTACCACGCAGGTCTGCGGCCCCATCGCGGGTCGGATGGCCTCAATGCTGGAATTGAGGTCGTAGGCCTTGCAGGAGAGGATGACAATGTCGTATTCGGGCTTCACATCACCCGCCAGCACGGTCTTCACCTGCAGCGTGATCTTGTCCTTCGGGCTTTCGATGACGAGGCCATTGGCGGCGATTTGCGCGGCGCGCTTTTCGCGGACGAGGAAGGTGACGTCGGCACCGGCCTGATGC
>CAYSKY010000866.1:0-1675 GCA_964431425.1 uncultured Burkholderiales bacterium | reverse complement strand
CGGGTGTCGGGCCGCAAACGATGTGGATGAACTTTGAAGTCGGCAATACGCAGGAGGCTAAAATGGATGTTGTACCAATTTTTGGCTGTGAGAATTTCATGACTCCAAAACCCGAACGACTCCTTCAGCGCATCATTCATGTGGCTACAAACGCCAATGACTTCGTCTTAGATAGTTTTCTCGGTTCCGGCAGCACTGCCGCCGTCGCCCAAAAAATGGGCCGCCGCTGGATCGGCATCGAGATGGGTGAGCACGCCGAAACGCATTGCCTGCCGCGATTGCAGAAAGTAATCGATGGCGAGCAGGGCGGCATCAGCAAGGCGGTCAACTGGCAGGGCGGCGGCAGTTTCCGTTTCGTGAAGCTGGGTGCGCCCATCTTTGATGAGACGGGAGCGATTCACCCCAAGGTTCGCTTCGCGACATTGGCCGCATTCGTCTGGATGCAGGAGACACGCACGCCGTGGGACAAGGAAAAAGGGTCGAGTCCTCTTCTGGGCACCCATGAGGGGGTGGCCTATTACCTGTTGTTCAACGGCATTCTCGGCGATCGCCGGCCGCAGGGCGGGAACGTGCTGACGCGCGCAGTGCTCGATTGGCTGAATGAGGAATTCCCGCACCAAGGCCCAAAGGTGATTTATGGCGAATCGGTGCGCGTGGGCGCGGAACGGCTCGCCGCCGAGCAGGTGCAGTTCCGTTCCATTCCGCATGAAGTGGCGGCGCGCTGATGGCCCACGCCAACGCTTCCGTGCCGATGCGCTTGCAGCGCAAAGAGTTTCAGGAACAGGCGCTGGCCACGCTCTCGCGCTACCTGGAAGCATCGCGCAAGGTGGGCGTGCCGCAGGCATTCCGCAGCGAGACGGGCATGCCCTATCAAACCGAACCCTTCGGCGACAAGGTTCCCTGCGTATGCCTGCGCATTCCGACCGGCGGCGGCAAAACCGTGCTCGGTGCGAGAGCAGTGCCGGTGATTGCGGAGTGGTACGGCGGCGCCGATGCGCCAGTGGTGATCTGGCTGGTGCCGAGTGATGCCATCCTCACACAGACGCTGGCCGCGCTGACCACCGACGGGCACCCGTATCGCGAGCAATTGGCGAAGCAATATGGTTCACGTCTGCTGGTTTGTGGGTTGGATGAAGTGCCGACCATTCCCGCGCCGGACTGGGGGCAGCGCGCGATTGTGATCGTGACGACGATGCAGAGCTTTAATGTCGAGAAGACAGACAAGCGCCGCGTTTACTCGTTTAGCGAATCGTTCGAAGCGCATTTCAAATCCAGAACGGATGCCGAGTTAAGGGTATTGAACGGGATCGATGGTGCCATCGTGACGGAAGCCGATTTGGCCGAGATCGCCGACGATCCCGAGAGACGGAAAATGCTGGCGCCATACATCGGCAAGCCGAAGCAATCGCTGGCCAACTGGCTGGCGCTGCAATCGCCGATCCTGATTGTCGATGAGGCGCATAACGCCAAGACGGACAAAAGCTTTGTGACGCTAAGCCGCCTTAACCCGGCGGCAGCGCTGGAGCTGACCGCCACCCCCATCGCCGGCAAGATCAACGTGCTTTATCACGTGAGCGCCTTGCAGTTGCAGGCCGAAAGTATGATCAAGATGCCGATCATGCTGGCGGAACATAAAGACGGCTGGGAGAGCGCCGTACTGGCGGCGGTCAATACC
>CAYSKY010000865.1:0-1677 GCA_964431425.1 uncultured Burkholderiales bacterium | reverse complement strand
GGCTGGAATGCACCGGCCACCGCACCCTGGTTATCCAATTTGCTGGACGCCGCCTCGCAAACTTACTATGGCAAGCCGGCAGCGCACATGGGCGAGGGCGGCACCATTCCGTTCATGGGCATGCTCGGCGAGAAATTTCCGCAGGCGCAGATGCTGGTGACGGGCGTGCTGGGACCGAAGTCCAATGCTCACGGCCCGAATGAGTTCCTGCACGTGCCTTATGCCAAGAAACTGACGGCGGCGGTGGCGATGATCCTCGCCGGCACGCGCTGAGCCTGCGACAGGCGCATGCAGACCGATACCGCGGTGCAATCGCAGACGCCGGCTGAGAAACCGCCCGGCCAGCCGGCCGGTGAGACCCCCGCCAGCCAGCACTTTTCATTCCCGGTCATCCGCACCGTCCCCACGCGGCAGCCGCTGGTATGGCTGGCGCGTGCATGGGCCGACATCCGCGCGCATCCCGCCGCCAGCCTTTTCTACGGGGGGTGCTTTGCCGGGATGGGCATCGTTTTGCTGCTGGTCTTTCACTTTGCGGTGAACTACACCTCCACCCTCGCGATGGGCTTCATGCTGCTGGGGCCGTTCCTCTGTATCGGGCTGTACGACCTGTCGCGGCAACGCGAAGCGGGCGGCCGCAGCAGCCTTGCCCGGTCACTGGTGGCCTGGCGCGGCAATCCGGGCGGCATCGGCATCTACGTGCTGATTCTTACGGTGGCATTCCTGGTGTGGGCACGCGCCTCGCTGGTCACGTTTGCGCTGTTCGAAACCAACGCGATGCCGTCCTGGGACCTGTTTTTTGTACAGCTTGCCGCCATGCAGAATGTGCCGCTGGTGGTGGCCTTTTTTGGCGTGGGCATGGTCTTCGCCTCGATCGTGTTTGCCTTCAGCGTGCTATCCATTCCCCACCTGCTGGATCCAAAGTCGGATGCGGTGACGGCCGCCGCAGTGAGCATCGCCGCGCTGGTCAGGAATCCGCTGGCCATGTTGTTCTGGGCGATGTGCATCGCGCTGCTCATCATGTTCGGCCTCGTCACGGCCTATCTCGGGCTGCTGGTGACCGGCCCCCTCATCGGCCACGCCACCTGGCACGCTTACCGCGACATCGTTGGCACAACGCTGGTCGCGCGCGAGACCTGACGCTTGCACCCGGACTTTGATTTTCCGCCGATCGAGACCGAGCGCTTGCGCCTGCGGCCGCTGACTACAGCCGACGTTCCCGCCTTCTTCAGGCTCTTTTCTGATCCCGTGGTGGCCCGCTATCTAAGTGCGCCGCCGATGACGGATCCTGCACAAGCTGAGGAAAAAGTGGCGGCCATTCTGCGGCATTACGATGAGGGTGACGTGCTGCAGTGGGGCATCGAGGACAGGGAGTCGCAGAAGCTGATCGGAACTTGCACACTGCACCAGATCCACCGCCAGAACCGCCGTGCTGAACTGGGTTACGTACTCGGCAGCGCCTGGTGGGGCAGGGGCCTCATGCACGAAGCGCTGGTGGCGTTTGTCGGTCAGGCCTTCGGGCACATGAAACTGCACCGTCTTGAAGCCGACATCGACCCGCGTAACCAGAATTCGGCAAAATCGCTTGAGCGCCTCGGTTTCCAGCGCGAAGGCTACTTGCGCGAACGCTGGATCGTGGCCGGTTAGATTTCCGATAGCGCGCTGTACGGGCTGTTGGCT
>CAYSKY010000864.1:0-1677 GCA_964431425.1 uncultured Burkholderiales bacterium | reverse complement strand
ACTTCCAGCAACGCAGATTGGGTCTTGGCCGGCGCGCGGTAGATTTCGTCGGCCAGCAGCAGATTGGCAAACACCGGGCCGCGGCGGATCTTGAATTCATTGGAGGCCGAGTCGAACATGGTGTGGCCCGTGACGTCGGAGGGCATCAGGTCGGGGGTGAACTGGATGCGGGAAAAAGTGCCGCTGAAGGTCCGCGCCAGCGCCCGCATCAGCAGCGTCTTGCCGAGCCCCGGCACTCCTTCGAGCAGCACATGCCCGGAGGCGATGAGCGCAATCAGGACCTGATCCACCACCTCGTCCTGTCCAACCACCGCCTTGCCGATTTCAGATTTCAGCCGGGCGATGATTTCGGCGGCCTGCGCGATCTTCTCGGCAGGTGGGCCGCCGACAGCGGTGGATGGGGATTCGGCGGCAGCCGGATTCACGTCAGATGTGGGTGCGTTCACAGGGATTTCCTCAGTTGATTCAATGTGGCAATCGTCGTTGCAAAGGTGTCGGGCGCCGGCGGATGTGCGGCGTGCAGGATTTCTTCCAGGTGCCCGGCGTCGATACCGGAACGCTGCGCAAGCGCCTGTAGTTGCGCCTGCGCATTGGCAAAGGATGCCGCCGGCAGCGTGCGCTCGATGCGATCCCGCGCAAGATCCAGAGTGGCGCGCCACAGCCTCGGCGACTGGCCGTGCCGCCAGAGATATTCGCCGCTGGCACGTACGTGTTCAGCCAGGCTGCGACGCGCCGCCGGCGATGGCGGCTGCATCGGTCCGAACCGGATGCCGGCACGCCACAGCGCCAGCAGCAGCCATGCCAACAGCGCGATCACCACCGGGGCGGCATATTTCCACGTCAGGCGCAGAATGCCCTCGGCGTCTTCGCGCGGGATGAAAAGTATCTGCCGGACAGGCCGGGCATCATATAGGCCCAACAGTGTCGCGGCCATGTCCGCGTGATCGGCCGCGCCGATGCGCGCATTGGTCATGAAGTCGTAATCCGTCAACACGGTCACGCGGCCGGCGCCGTGTGCGACCGTCAGGGCATGGGTACCCTGCTCGCTGCGCACGGACCACAACATGGGGCGACGAGACTCGACCTGAAAGTGATTGTCGAAGCACACCTTCATCGAGGTCGCCGTGCCGCCGGTACGAGGGATCGCCGCGCCCTCCACCACCAGCGCGGGGCAGTTGTCGCGGCTGCGCGGCAGCATCGGAAACTGCCGCCGCAATTTTTCCATCGACTTTTCCGCCTCGCGGCGCCGCTCGCTTTCGCGCGCCTTGCGTTTTGCCTCGTCGTCCGGCGCACCTTCCGGATCGTCCGCCAGCTTGTCGCGCACCGCGGCAGCTGCGCGGCCGGCGGGCGTCAGCGTCTGGTAAACACCGACCTCACGCAACAGGGTATCGGGCCGGTCGCCCTCGCGGTCCAGCGTATAGGTGACTGTAATGAGGTGCCCGCCGGCCGACACCCAAGCCAGCAGGGCCTCACGCTGGCGCGCGGTCATCGTGCGCCGCTGCGTCGGGATGACCACTACCGAGTCCTGCGTGCCCGCGGGCGGCAGGCGATTGCCGCCGATGTCGGCCGGCAGGAAGCTGAACCGCGACATGTTGTTGAAGCAGATCTGCGTCGGCGCCGGCACGCCCGCGATCATCTTCGCCCGATCGTAGGCGCAGGCGCGGCCGCCGGCGAAGC
>CAYSKY010000863.1:0-1678 GCA_964431425.1 uncultured Burkholderiales bacterium | reverse complement strand
ATGATGGGCAGCGAGATGAGGCCCATGGAAATTACCGAGGCTGCCACCACGCCGGTGGTCGCGGCCAGCAGGGCGCCGACGAAAATCACCGCGAATGCCAGGCCGCCGCGTACCGGGCCAAATAGTTGGCCGATGGTGTCCAGCAAGTCCTCGGCCATCCCGCTTCGCTCGAGAATCAAACCCATTAGGGTGAAGAACGGGACCGCCAATAGCGTGTCGTTCGACATCACCCCCCAGATGCGCTCTGGCAGGGCCTGGAACAGCGTCGGTTGCAGCAGGCCGAGTTCGATGCCGATGAGGCCGAACACGATGCCGTTGGCGGCCAGTGCAAACGCCACCGGGTAGCCCAGCAGCAGGAATATGAACAGCCCGATGAACATCAGCGGGGCCATGTTGTGAATGATCATTTGCGTCATGGTCGGCCCCGGTCAGTTCGCGAGCTTCGCAGCGGCTTCGCGTCGCGCGGCTTCTTCGGCAATTTCTCGCGCCAGTTCTTCCTCCGCGCTGGGGCCGTGCTCGGTGAGCGCCGGGTCCGGAATCAGGCCGCGCAGCACCGCGATGCGTTTGATCAGTTCCGAAATGCCCTGCACCGACAGCAGGAAAAAGCCGACCGGCAGCAGCAGGCGCGCCGGCCAGATGATGAGCCCGCCGGCGTTGGTGGAGACTTCGTTCTGGTTATAGGCGTTGACGAATACCGGCCAGGACAGATACAGGATCAGCAGCGCCATCGGCATGAGGAAAAAGATCGTGCCGAGGATGTCGATCCACAACTGCAACCGGCGGGAGAATCGCCCGTAGACCACGTCAATCCGCACGTGCGAGCCGTGCAGCAGTGCATAGCCGCCACAGAACAAGAATACGGCCGAGAACAGGTACCACTGCAGCTCCAGCCACGCGTTGGAACTGTTGTTGAACGCGTAGCGGATCATCGCGTTGCCTGAACTCACGAGCACCGCGATCAGGGTCAGCCAGTACGCCGCTTTGCCGATGCGTTCGGTGATCGCATCAATCCAGCCTGACAACTTCAATAGAACTTGCACTTCAGCCTCCTTGTGTTGTCTCCGGCGCGGGTGCTGCCTTGCCGGCGCCTGTGGCACCGGTCGAGTCGTGATCGACTTCTGATTGTTTCGGTGGACGATTATATCGGCAGCGCCATGGGCCGATGTATTTGTAGCTGTATTGATCCAAGGTGCCGCGGGGTAACAAGCCGGCGGCGACAAAGACCCCGCTGTGGCAAGGGGTATGCGCTGGTTGCAAAGGCTTTTCCATCGGCGGCACACCGGGGCGCAGGGGGGCGCATGTTAAAATCGCACCAATTCAACACTCAGCATGGCTTCACAGCGTGCCACGCCAAATGTCCAACACATTCCATCGCTCCGAGACTCTGTCCAAGGTTGATCCCGAACTGTTCGCCGTGGTGCAAAAGGAGAATCAGCGCCAGGAAGACCAGATCTAGCTGATTGCCTCTTAAAACTACACCAGCCCTGCGTTGATGGAAGCGCAGGGTTCGCAGCTGACCTACTAGTACGCCGAGGGCTATCCGGGCAAGCGCTACTACGGCGGCTGCGAGTATGTCGACATGGCTGAAACCCTGGCGCTGGATCGCGTGAGAAAGCTGTTCAACGCCGACGCCCACGGCTACGCCGCCAATGTGCAGCCTAACAGCGGCTCGCAGGCC
>CAYSKY010000862.1:0-1682 GCA_964431425.1 uncultured Burkholderiales bacterium | reverse complement strand
AGATAACCGATGGCACCGGGCTTGCCCTGTGGTTGATAGCGCCCCTCGCCAAAATTGAGCAGCGTGTTCACCGTGCCGCGATAACCCATCTTGTGATTGAGGCCTGCAAGCGACACGTCGTTGCGCTCGCCCACGCTGCCGTCAGCGTTGACCAGAAACTTTGGCACGATGAACAGCGAGATGCCCTTCACACCCGGGATCAGTTTTCCGTCTGGCCCCGGCAGCTTGGCCAGCACCAGGTGCACGATGTTCTCGGCCAGATCGTGTTCACCGCCGGAAATCCACATCTTGTTGCCAGTGAGGCGGTAGCTGCCGTCAACGAATTCGGCGCGCGTCTTGATATCCGAACGCGATGACCCGGCCTGCGGCTCGGACAGGCACATGGTGCCGAAAAAACGGCCGGCCAGCATGGGCTTTACAAAGGTGTCGATCTGCTCTGGCGAGCCATGGGCCAGCAGCAGGTTGGCATTTCCGATGGTAAGGAATGGATAGCCGGCCGTCGCCACATTGGCACCCATGAACCAGGCCATGCAGGCCTTTTCCAGCAGCGTCGGCAACTGCATGCCGCCGAGTTCATAGTCGTGACCCGCCGCAATCAACCCGGCCTGCGCAAACGCCTCCAGCGCCGGCTTCACTTCCGGGATCAGGTGCACCCGCTCGCCGTCGAAATGTGGCTCATTGAGATCTGCCTTGCGGTTGTGCGGCAGGAACAAGTCGGTGGCGATCTGCTCGCTAGTCTCAAGCGCGGCATCAAACGTCTCGCGCGAGTGGTCGGCATAGCGCGGGCGCGAGGTGAGCGACTCGGCATCCAGCCATTCATAGAGCAGGAACTCGAGGTCGCGCCGCGAGAGAATCTTGCTCATGCTGCGTTGAACCCTTTGCTTTCAGCCGCCAGTTTCGCCAGCAGCGGTGCAGGCTGCCAGAACCGGGGATCGGCATGCGGATTCTGTGCAAAGCGCTGCATGGTCGTGACCACGTTGGCGAGCCCGGTCTGGTCTGCATGGAACATTGGCCCGCCGCGATAGAGCGGAAAGCCGTAGCCGGTGAGGTACACGATATCGATGTCGGAGGCGCGCAGGGCGATGCCTTCCTCCAGCAATCGCGCACCTTCATTGACCAGCGCATACACCAGACGCTCGACAATTTCAGCGTCGGTGATCTGGCGCGGCGTCAGCCCCGCGTCCCTGCGGTAATCGGCGATCAGCGCATCCACGACATTCGATTGGCGTGGCGTGCGGTCGCCAGCGGCATAGTCATACCAGCCGGCGCCGGTCTTCTGTCCATACCGACCCAATTCACACAGCCGGTCGCCGATGCGGGAGAACTTCATGTCAGGCTGCTCAACGTAGAGGCGCTTGCGGATCGCCCAGCCGATGTCGTTGCCGGCAAGGTCACCCATGCGAAACGGCCCCATGGCCATGCCGAAGGCCTCCATCGCCTGATCCACCTGCGCGACCGAGGCACCCTCGTCCAGCAGGAACATGGACTGGCGGATGTACTCGGCGATCATGCGGTTACCAATGAACCCATCGCACACGCCGGCCACCACCGCCGTCTTGCGGAGCTTGCGCGACAGTTTCATCACCGTGGCCAGCACATCCTTTGCGGTCGCCGCGCCACGCACCACCTCCAGCAACTTCATCACATTGGCCGGACTGAAGAAATGCAGGCCGATCACATCC
>CAYSKY010000861.1:0-1687 GCA_964431425.1 uncultured Burkholderiales bacterium | reverse complement strand
GGACCGGCTGGAAGTGCATCTCGCCGCCAATGGTCCGTACCTGCTCGGAGCCAACCTCAGCGGTGCGGACCTGTTGCTGATCATGCTCATGCGCTGGTCGCGCAACATGCCGCGTCCGGTTACGCAGTGGCCGGCGCTCAAGGGCTACGCTGATCGCATGCGTGCGCGGCCCAGCTGGAAAAAACTCTACGAGATCGAAGGCCTGTCAGAGTGGGCTTGAGCGCGGCCTTCGACGCTCGCGCCACATGATGACGCATTGAAAGTCCAGCATTGGCGGGGCCTCCAGGCCATTTTTGGCTGCAGAGCCGCGCCAATGCTGGACTTTCTATTTTGTTGCAGGCCTTCGGGGCACCCTGGCCGCCTTCGCTTTGGTGACTGGTTTCGCAGCAGCCGGGGCGCCCGCCAGTCCGCGCAGATAGTGATCGACCATGGTCTCGGCATCGCGCTTGAATGAAAAGTAGGCGGGGTCCAGCAGCCAGTTCATGATCATGCCGTCGATGAGCGCGTGCAGGCCGATGGCGGCGAGCCGCGGATCCACACTCTTTGGCAGCGCACCTTTCTTGATCGCATTGCGGAAGCCGTCCTCAATGTTGCTCACGCACTCGCTGCGGCACTCCAGGTGCCGGTCGCGCAGGGGCGCCATGTCGTCCACGTATTCGCACTTGTGGCTCATGATGTCGAACACGCGCTGCATGCGCGGGTTGCGGTCAAGGTCCTTGAGCACCGCGATGGCACGTTCGCGGATGTGCGCCACCGGATCGGCCAGTTCCGCATCGACGAATCCCTCGGTCATTTCCTCCATGGGCAGCGTGACACGCTCCATCATGGCGTTGAACAGGTCAAGCTTGTTCTTGAAGTGCCAGTAGATTGCCCCGCGTGTCAGGCCGGCGGTCTCGGCAATTTCCGCCAGGGAGGTGCGCGATACACCGCGTTCATTGAAGACGTGTTCCGCCGTATCGAGCAGTCGATTGCGGGTTTCCTGCGCTTCTTCCTTGGTCCTGCGTACCATGTCCGGCCTCTCTCCTCACTTGCGGGCAGGCGGTCATTGCCGCGTGCATCCGTGCCAACCCCTGCCGTCGGTCCGGACTGCATGGGCTGAAAAATCTTCTTGGAGGGCACGCGCCATGCGGCGGGCGCATACCTTTAATCCCGATCAAAAAACTTATTTACATACATACGCGAATGTATGTAGTATACGGCCTTCCCGGAAATTTTTCGAATTTTCTGTGACCTCCTGCGGGAGGTCACTCGTCACATGTGCGGCTGCCACCGGCCATGCGCCGGCCCGCTCACTGAAAGGATTCTCTGATGCTGTCGAACCGCCCCCTTTCCTCTTCTGCGCTGCGTGGTCCGGCGCTTGCGATTTCCGCCCTGGTGGCCGCTGCAACGCTGGGTGCCTGCGGCAAGGCCGGCGACGCCGGCGGCTTCCACGGGATGCCGCCGGCGCAGGTCACGTACCAGGTCGTCGCCGCGCGCGCGGTCCCGGTCGAGCGTGAGTACGTTGGCCAGGCCAACGGTTCCCGCGAAGTGGAAATCCGCGCCCGTGTGAACGGCATTGTCGAAAAGCGCCTTTACGAAGAAGGCACGCTGGTGCGCGCCGGGCAGCCCCTGTTCAAGCTGGATTCGGCGCCCTATGTGGCCGCGTTCGCACAGGCGGAGGCTGGTGTTGCAACAGCAGATGCCAATC
>CAYSKY010000860.1:0-1688 GCA_964431425.1 uncultured Burkholderiales bacterium | reverse complement strand
AACCGCGAGCAATTTGCCAGCCGACCAGACCAAGGCGACTTCGCCGTCGGCGCCGCGCGCTGCGCTACGGCCCGCGGCGCGCAAGGCATCGCCCGAGTCAACACTGGCCGCAGTTGCACCCGTGGCCTGCCCGGATCCTGCAAGTGCCCGCGCTGCGGCATCCACACCGGTTACCGCTGCCTGCGCGATCGTCGCGCTGCGCCAGATATGCGCCACCGCATCGGCGGATCAGGTGGCGCCCCGGTTAGCGGAATACCTCGGCACCCACGTGCTCAATGTGCGCAAGGGGCTGGGCCGCTACAACGTGTTGAACTTCACCGACCATACCTCGTGGTGCGACTTGCCCGAACCGGCGCGCGAAGCCGCCTTGGCTATTGCGATGACACCGAAGAAGTCTCCCAACACGCAACGTGCCGAGGCCAACCGGGACTATCTGCTGTGGACCCTCAGTGACGCCGATGGCAGCATCAATCCCGGCGGCTATGCCGAAGCGTTGGAAATGCGGCGGCAGGTGGTGGCGGCGACGCTGGCCGGGACTGGCAGCAAGGCCCCGGCACAGCTATCCAGTCCGCAGAAAGTCGATGCGGCCACCCCGGCGCTATCCGCACAACCCCTCACGGCAGGATTGCCAGCCACACCGGCAGGCTGGACCAATCTCTCCGGTTATTTGCACCCGGTCGGCCGTATCAATGACCTGCTGATCGACAACGTCGGCACCACCACCACCCGCACAATGTGGGCGGGCACCGACGGCGGCGGAATATGGAAGACCACCGATGGCGGCTCCACGTGGGCGCCGGTCAATGACTTCAATGGCTCGCTGGCCATCGGTAAGGTGCTGCGGAGCCCGCGTAATTCCACCGACATGTACGCCTCTACCAATCCCTTCGGCAGCCACACTTATTCGCCATTCGGAGTTTTGAAGTCCACCAACGGTGGCGTGACGTGGACCCAGCTCGCGCAGACCAGCCCTGCCGGCAACAGCGACTGGCAGTACGTCACGCACATGGCCATTCACCCGGCGGGTGTCGCCGGACAGGATGTGCTGCTTGCGGCCACCAACAACGGCGCGGGCGGCGGCGGCGTGTACCAGTCGACCGACAGCGGCGCAACGTGGACCAAGATTTCCGCCAACGCAATCGCGAATTACGTCGGCTTTCATCCCGCCGACGGCAACCGGCGCGCCTACGCCCTCAACGACGGCAACATCAGCGTGACCACCACCGGCACGTGGCCGGGCACCACATCAACCATCCTCGCCGGCACCACACAGTCCTACACAAAATTCGCTTTCGCTGCCTCTGATGTGAACATCATGTATGCGCTTGTCAGCGTGGGCGGCAATACCAATCTGATGCGTTCCGCTACTGGCGGGACCACCTGGGCCGCCGTCACGCCGCCCACCAATTTTTTCTTCAATAGCGGCTATCTGTATTACACCGGCAACCTTTGGGTGGACCCAACCAACCCGAACCGGATCGTCATGCTTGAAGCACTGGCGGCTTCGACGCCCGATGCAACAGCCGGCGCGTCAATTGTGTGGTCGCAGTCCAATAACTATTGGGTGGACCATCACGGCGTGGTCGCTGACCCAGGCTACAACGGCAGCACCAACAAAATTGTTTACACCATGGACGATGGCGGGCTGTACCGTTTCAACGACGTGGAATCGCTAAGCGGGGGAAGCT
>CAYSKY010000859.1:0-1702 GCA_964431425.1 uncultured Burkholderiales bacterium | reverse complement strand
GTCGTGGCGCGTCGGCCGCGGGGAAGGCGGCGGCGGGGGCGGCGCTGGGGGTGGCGGCTATCGCCCCAACAATAACAACCAGGGTGGCAACTATGGTGGCGGCGGACGTCCTTCCGGGCGGGCGATTTACAGCGGGCTGATCCAGTCGCGTGCGACCGGCAAATGTGTGGACGTAGATCGCCGCGGCCAGCCGGATGGCGCCAATATCCAGCAATGGAGCTGCCATGGCAGCAACAACCAGATATTCGAGATTGTCGACCTGGGTCGCGGTGAGGTGGCCGTGGTCAACGCCGAGAGCGGCAAGGTGATGGAAGTGCAGGGCGGCTCCTGGCAGAACGGTGCCGACGTGGCGCAATGGAGCTGGAACAACGGTCAGCACCAGAAGTGGCGCATGGAAGCGACCGATCGCGGCTACTTCCGCTTCGTCAACCAGGGTACGCGCAAGTGCCTGGACCTCGATGGCGCCGCCAACAACGACGGAGCCAATATTGCCCAATCACAATGCCACAACGGCGCCAACCAGCAGTGGCGCGTGGAAATCCGCGGCAGCGGCGGCGGCTGGAACGGCTATCAGGGTGGCAACAACTGGTGGCAGCCGGATCGCCCGCAATACGATGCCCCGCCCAACTTTGTCGTCGGCACGTTCCGCGGCTACAGCAATTACTTCAATGCCAACGTCCAGCTGACCGTGACGCAGGACGGCACCGTCTGGGGCAATGTGGATGGTGGCCAGCGCGTGGCCGGCTATTTCCGCGGCGGCCAGCTGCATTTTGGCAACGCGCGCTACGACGTGCAGCAGGATCGCAACGGCTTCCGCGCCATCCAGGTGGGGCAGCCCAACAACGTCATGAACTACGCACGGGTACGCTGAGCATCCCGGCAGCAGAAACAAAAACGGCGCGGAATTCCGCGCCGTTTTTCATTGGGCCACGCAATCCTACTTGGTGCAGGCGCCCAGATACTTGCTTTCAAAGTTCATCGTCATGTCACCCATACCCGGGGGCATTTTCTGGGCACGTTCGCCACCCATCTTCATTTTGGTTACACCCTTCACGCTGTTGTCGGCGAATGCCAGCGTGGTGGTGGCGCTCATGCCTTCCTTCGGGCATTCCATATCGTAGGTCATGGTGTTGCCGCTGGACTTCACGTTTTTGATTTCGCAGGAACTTTCCTTGGCCTGCTTCGGGTCGCGGAACATGCCGCCCTTGCTCTTTTCCAGGTCTTCCTTGGTGGTGCATTGCTTCACCGTATTGGAAAAGCCGCCCATGCCTTGCGGCAGGCCGGGGATTTCCATCTTGAAGCTGGTTTCGTACATGCCTTCCTTCATTTTGCCGCGCAGGTCGAGCTGGGCGTGGGCACTGAGGGAAAGGCTGCCGAGGGCGCCGATGGCGGCGGCCAGAATGAGTCTGTTCATGAAGGGCTCCAAAGAAGTGGTTGCAGGAGGATGTTAGCGGCCGGTGTGCCGGAATACAATCACGTCATTGCGGGTTGAAACAAAGCGCCAACATTTCCGCCGCCCATGACCGGATCAAGCACCGAACTCTCCCTGGAAAAGAAAGCCCTGCGCGCCCGCGTGCTGGCGGAGCGCGACGGCATGTCCGATCCGGCGCGCCATACCGCCAGCCGCGACATCGTCGCCCGCCTGATGGCGCTGCCTGAGTTGGCGTCGGCCGGCTGCGTGATGACCTACATGAGCTTTGGT
>CAYSKY010000858.1:0-1707 GCA_964431425.1 uncultured Burkholderiales bacterium | reverse complement strand
TCGGACGGATGCTTCACACGGCGCCATGCGAGGTCGGTGATGTGCAGCAGACCATCGATGCCGCCCAGGTCCACGAACGCGCCGTAGTCGGTGATGTTCTTGACCACGCCCTTGACCACGGAACCTTCCTTGAGCGTTTCCAGCAGCGCAGCACGATCGGCACCGGCGGAGGCTTCCATCACGGCGCGGCGCGACACCACCACGTTGTTGCGCTTGCGATCCAGCTTGATAACCTTGAACTCGAGTTCCTTGCCTTCGAACATCGAGGTGTCCTTGACAGGACGGGTGTCGACCAGCGAGCCGGGCAGGAAGGCACGGATGCCGTTGACCATGACGGTCAGGCCACCCTTGACCTTGCCGGACACCACGCCGGTGATGACAGCACCCTTGTCGAGCGCCACATCCAGATCGTGCCAGGCGGCCAGCTTCTTGGCGCGTTCGCGCGAGAGCTTGGTGGCGCCGTAGCCGTCTTCGAGCTTTTCGATCGCGACAGTCACGAAGTCGCCAACCTTGACTTCGAGTTCACCGCGGTCGTTCTTGAATTCTTCCACCGGGATCACGCTTTCGGATTTCAATCCGGCGTTGACCACGACGATGTTTTGATCGACGCTGACAACTTCAGCAGTGATCATTTCGCCTTCGCGCATTTCCTGACGAGTCAGGCTTTCCTCGAACAAGGCAGCAAAGCTGTCGATCGGGTGCTGGGAGGCTTTTGAGGGTTGGGCTGATGCGGACATGAGAACTACACCTTCGGGTTAGGTCTGCGGCGGGAGCCGGAGACGGTTAGTCAACGCCGGTGAATTGGGAAAAACACCGGCACCACTGCTGCCATTGCGGGGAAGTTGAAAATTGCCTGCGAATTACTGCCAGAAGACAAAATGCCAAAAAAACCGGCCTTCAATCAAGCGCTTAGATCACTTCTTGATACCGCTGGAGGATCCTGCCCACCACTTCATCGGCAGAAATTTCAGTCGAATCAATCAGATACGCGTCTGGATAGTGCTTCAAAGGTGCAACCGGGCGGGACATATCGCGTTCATCCCGGATGCGTAATTCCTTCACAACGTCCGCCATTATTGCAGACATTCCTTTTTGTTTCAACTGCTTAGTGCGCCTGTCTGCGCGCGCTTCCACGGCAGCCGTCAAGAAAATTTTCAACGTTGCGTCCGGGAAGACGACCGATCCCATGTCGCGCCCATCGCACACCAGACCGGGGGTCTGGCGAAAGGCCCGCTGCCGCTGCAGCAACGCCTCGCGAACAGCAGGCAGGGCCGCCACGCGTGAGGCATTCTGGCTGGAAGCCTCACTGCGAATCTCATCGCTCACGTCGCGCCCGTCCAGCCAGACCCGGTCGTCGGCGAAGCGGATATCAAGTGCGCCGGCCACACGGGCCACCGCCTCTGCGTCGGCGAGATCCAGGCCCTTCGCAGATGCGGCGAGGCCGGCCAGCCGGTACAACGATCCACTATCCAGGTAGTGAAATCCCAGTGCGCCGGCAACTCGCTGGGCCACGGTACCCTTACCGGAAGCGGTGGGCCCGTCGATAGTGATGACCGGTATCGTCATGAAAGTAGCTTCGACAATTCTTCAAAGTACGTGGGAAAAGTCTTGGCCACGCAAGACGGGTCTTCAATGGTGACCGGCACACCGGCCAACGCGACCAACGAGAAACACATGGCCATGCGGTGGTCGTCGTAGGTATGAATT
>CAYSKY010000857.1:0-1711 GCA_964431425.1 uncultured Burkholderiales bacterium | reverse complement strand
CCTGGTGGAGCTCTCGACCGGGGAAGTTGCGGTCGTGGTCACTCACAACAAGATAAAGCGATTGCGCCCGAAGGTGCTGATTGTCACAGAAGCCGACAAGACACCTCATCGCCATCCCTCGATGCGTGATTTGCTCTACGACGTCTCCGACAACCCGGCGTTCATCCGCAGAGGGCTGCCGAGCAATGCCTATGGCCTTGATCCCAGCGAGTTCTACCTGAACTGAAGACCGCCTGCCAACGTTGCGCACACGTCATGAATGATCCCGTCCATCCGGCCACCAAAGCCGTTTCGCCATCTAGCGCACCAGCACCGGATCCACAGGAACTGGGGCGCGTTGCGCTGAGATCGGCGCTGGCAAACGCCATCGATCATGCGCGGATGTCACAGCGACACGTCGCGGTTTTGATCATCGAGCTGTCACGGCCGGATCGACTGGAATCATTGCTCGGCATTCCGACCTCGGACATCATGCGGCGTGCGCTGAAGCGGCTGCCCGGTGCCTTGCGTCCGGTTGATCGTTATGTGCAGCTTTCAGATGAAAAACTCTGCATCTTTCTGCCCAACCTGAAAAGCGAATCGCAGGCGTGGCTGGCAGCGGGAAAAATGCAGCAGACGCTGGAGGCGCCATTCAGTTTTGATGATGTCGTGATCACTGCGCGGCCGATCATCGGCGTTGCCGTCTTCCCGGAGCACGCCAACCAGGCCGAACACCTGATCGTGAATGCCGATATTGCGGAGCGCATCGCGCGTAGCCGGGATGTGGCCCTGCACATTTTCCAGAACGAGAACCGTCGCGAAACCGATGCCTACCTGGGCCTTGAGGGACCGTTGCGCGAAGCCATCCGCACCAACCAGCTGGAAGTGCACTATCAGCCCCAAGTCAGCCTCAAGACCGGCAAATGCATTGCGGTTGAGGGCCTGTTGCGCTGGAATCTGGGGGAACGTGGACCGATAGCGCCACCTGCAGTGATCCGCATCGCCGAGGCTAACGGCATGATTGGCAGCCTCACGGCGTGGGTGTTGAACACCGTGCTGCGCCACCAGGCGGAATGGCGGCAACATGGTCTGGATATTGCGACAGGCCTTAACTTCTCGACGGTGACCCTCGCCGATACTGATCTGCCGGACGTCATGGCTCAGGCGCTCGGCACCTGGGGCTCGGACCCCGCAAAGGTCACGGTCGAAATAACGGAAAGCGCGACGATTGGCGACGCCGATCAGTCGCTCGCGGTGATGAATCGACTCAAGAAAATGGGGCTCCGGCTGTCCGTCGATGATTTTGGTACCGGGTATTCATCGCTCTCGTACGTGAAAAAGTTGCCGGTGGACGAATTGAAGATCGACAAGCTGTTCGTGCAGCACATGCGGCACACCAAAGGTGACCAGCAGATCGTGCGTTCCGTGATCGACCTGGCGCACAACTTTGAGCTGTCGGTGGTCGCGGAAGGCGTCGAATGTCGCGGGCGGAATGGTGTTGACCGTGTCCGCGCCGATCAGGGAGTCCACGTAAAGGACGTCGGAATACGCCTTGTCCTTCGTGCCGGTCGAAGCCCAGAGCAGACGCTGCGGGTTCGCACCGGCGGCAGCGAGTTTCTGCCAGCGCGCGGACTTCGTGACGTCCAGATAGTGCTGATAGGCAATTTTCGCATTGGCGATCGCGACCTTGCCGCGCAGCACCAACGGGACGTCGCTCTCCCCGCCGAACATG
>CAYSKY010000856.1:0-1712 GCA_964431425.1 uncultured Burkholderiales bacterium | reverse complement strand
CCTCGGATTCGGCAGGCTCAAATCAGTCCGCAGGGACTGTTTTGTGTCCAGCCTCTCCCACCTCGGCCCCTGCATGGGCCTCGGATTCGGCAGGCTCAAATCAGTCCGCAGGGACTGTTTTGTGTCCAGCCTCATCCACCGGTCACAGGAGGAAAGATCGCCACTTCATCGCCAGCCTTGACCAGCGCGTCCAGCGTGGCCATGTCCTGATTGACCGCAACCCTCCAACGCTTGCCCGCGGCCAGCGCCTCCGCCCAGTTCGCGCCACGGTTGCGCAGTGCTTCCAGGAGACCTGCTACCGTCGGCGGCGTGGGCACCGGTACCGTTTCCATGGAGGTCCCCAGTGCCTCGCGCATGCTGGCAAACAGCAGGACTTTCAACATGGCGTCAGCCCACCGCCTTGATGGCCGGCTTGAGCAACCCAAGGTGGTTGATGATGAACCACGCCACGCCTTCGCCGTCGTCCAGCGAGAACTGCGGCTTGTCGGTCGCAAGCGATTCATCGGTCGCGATGGCGACCACGGTGGGATCGGTCGGAAATAGCAGCGGCTTGCCGGCCAGTTTCCGATGCACCTCAATCTTGGGCATGGCGTGGTACTTCCAGCCTTCCACAATCACCACGTCGCAGGGCGAGAAGCGCTTGAGTTGCTCCTCCAGCGACGGTTCAGCTTCATCGCGCAACTCGTGCATCAGCGCCCAGCGTGTCGAGGAAGTCAGCAATACCTCGGTCGCCCCGGCTTCACGGTGGCGGTAGGAATCCTTGCCCGGTTGGTCGATGTCGAACTCGTGGTGCGCGTGCTTGATGAGCGACACGCGCACGCCCTCCATGACCAAGCAGGGGATGACCTTCTCGATCAGCGTGGTCTTGCCGCTTCCCGAATAGCCGGCGATGGCGATGGTTTTCATGCGCGAATTCTACGTTGGCGGACCACGGCGATTACTTCACCGCCAGTCCCAAGGCATTTGCCAGAAAGGCCAGCATGTCGCTGCGCTCCTCGATCAGCTTGGAAGTCGGCTTGCCCGCCCCATGGCCTGCGTCGGTTTCGATGCGGATCAGGATCGGGCCGGTGGTCTTGCCGGACTTGGCGGCAAATTCAGTGGTCGCAGCCTGCATTTCCGCCGTGTACTTGAAGCTGTGCGCCGGCACCACGCGGTCGTCATGATCGGCCGTTGTCACCAGCACCGGCGGATACGCTGCGTCACGACGAGCCGTGTGCAGCGGCGAGTACTTGATCAGCGCCTTGAATTCCTCGGCATTGTCAGACGAGCCGTAATCGGACACCCACGCCCAGCCAATGGTGAACTTGTGATAGCGCAGCATATCCATCACGCCGACCGCCGGCACTGCCGCACCGAACAACTCCGGTCGCTGGTTGAGGACGGCGCCCACCAGCAAGCCGCCATTGGAACCGCCATTGATCGACAGCTTCGGCGTCGACGTGTACTTGTTGGCAATCAGCCACTCGGCCGAGGCAATGAAGTCGTCAAACACATTCTGTTTGCGCAGCTTGGTGCCGGCATCGTGCCAGTTGCCGCCGTATTCACCGCCGCCACGCAGGATGGCTGTCACGTACACGCCGCCCATTTTCAGCCAGGTCGCTGCGGTCGCCGAATAGGCCGGCGTCAGCGAAACATTGAAGCCGCCGTAGCCGTAAAGGATGGTCGGATTGCTGCCATCGAGCTTCAAGCCCTTTTTATGGGCAATGAAGACC
>CAYSKY010000855.1:0-1714 GCA_964431425.1 uncultured Burkholderiales bacterium | reverse complement strand
AAGGCTATTTCCGGCTGGAATGGAAGCTGGCGGTGGATCGTTCGCACCTGATGGCGGACGACCAACCTTTTCTGCTGCCGGTGCTGGCAGACAACACCTATGAGTCGGAGGCGCGGGTGCCGGACCGATTCCGCGAGCGCCAGTGGAGCCTGGTGGTGGATCAGGCCTCGGCGGATGCCTTTGCGCAGCGCGTGCGGCAGATTGCGGATGCACCGCCACGCAAGGTGCCGAAACAGCCGCCGGCGGCTGCGGTGGTTTCGGTCCCCAATGAATCAGTCCTTCCCGTGGAGCGCCAATCGTCGGAACCATCTGAGGCCAGGGCAAATCCACCGACAACCGTAAGCGTCACCGATGCCGCCGCGGGCCGCACGCGACTGGTGGCGGTCGCGGTGGCGTTGATTCTGATCGCCGGCGCTGCAGTAGCGTGGTTCGTTGTCGACCACAATCGCAAGCAGGCGTTCATTGCGCAAAGTCTGGTCAGCATTGAGTCGCTCGCCCGCAGCACGAAGTACATGGAGGCCTTTCGTCTGGCGCGCGAGGTGGAGCAGGCGGGCGGCGCAGCGCTGTTGACGGAGCCGATACGCGAAAGCTACTCGCGTGCGCTGGACGTGACAGCCACGCCGGAAGGCGCGTCCATTTCAATTCGTGAGTATCGACCCACGCCCAACGATCAGGAATGGATTGAACTCGGTGCATCGCCAATGACCAAGGTTCGCGTGCCGCGCGGGGTGATCGAGTGGCGGGCATCCATGCTGAATAAAGTGACGCACGTTTTGGTCTCCCAGACTGGGGGCTCCAAGCGCATTTTTTCGCTTCCTGACGTTGGCGCGAAAGATGCGGACATGCTGCCGATACCCGCATGGGAAAGCAACATCGGAACGTTGACTGGGTTAACAGTTGCGCAAGGGGTCAAGCTGCTGCCTTTCTCCATCGACCGGACGGAAGTCACCAACCGGCAGTACGCGGGATTCGTGCAGGCAGGCGGTTATTCGCGATCGGAGTTTTGGAAGCACCCATTTCAGGATGGAGCAAAGCCGCTGGGCTTCACTGAGGCCATGGCACGGTTCAAAGACGCCACCGGCCGCCCGGGACCGGCAACATGGCGGCTCGGCAGTTTCCCCGACGGCGAAGGCGAGCTCCCGGTTCGCGGCATCAGCTGGCACGAGGCGAGCGCCTACGCGGTGTTCGCCGGCAAAGCGCTACCAACGATTTATCACTGGTATTTTGCCGATTCCGGCAATGACACTTTTACGCTGATTCCCGCCTTGTTGCCCAGTGCCAACTTTGAAGCACGTAAGTCAAATGCGGGATCCGGCGCGGGGCCGCGCGCCGCCGCCGGCAGCCGCAATATCAGCCGCTTTGGTGCGATCGATATGGCCGGCAATGTACGCGAGTGGGTGTCAACGCAGACCGACAAGGGACGCCACCTTGCGGTCGGCGGTTCCTGGCTGGAGGTAGGCTACCAATACTATTTCGCGAGTCCGTTCTCCGCGCTTGACCGGCCCGCCGATGTCGGCTTTCGCTGCATCACGCCAGTGGCCGCTGCCGCAGACGACATCGCGTTCGCACGGGTCAAGGAAAGGCCTCCGCGCGACCCGGCCTCCATTGTCCGTGTTAGCGATGCCGAATACGCCATCTATACGCGATTTTATGAAGCAAGCCGCGTCGCGCTGGATGCGCGCCTTGAATCGACCGATGCCACCAAGCCTCACTG
>CAYSKY010000854.1:441-1715 GCA_964431425.1 uncultured Burkholderiales bacterium | reverse complement strand
GCCGCGACGAGCTCCTGTATTCCGACGTGAAGGGCAAGAATCCGTTCAGGGACTTGCGCGTGCGCCAGGCCATCGCCCACGCCATCGATGTGCAGGCCATCAAGATGAAAGTCATGCGCACGCTGTCGCGGCCGATCGGCTCGATGGTGACGCCCACCGAGCAGGGCTATGCGAAGGATGCCGATGCCCGCCTGCCGTTTGATCGCGAGAAGGGCAAACAACTGCTGGCCGCCGCCGGCTACCCAAACGGCTTCGAGATCACGCTCGATTGCGGCAACAACCAGCCCGCCGCCGACATCTGCCAGTCGATCCCGCCGATGCTCGCGCAGATCGGCATCCGCGTGAAGCCGAACATCGTGCCCACCGCCAATTACTTCGCCAAGCTGCAGAAGTTCGACTCCAGTTTCTATTTGCTCAGCTGGGGAACGCCAACCTCGGATGCGCTGTTCACCCTGCAGTACACATTGCGTACGCGTGGCGGCGAGAACAGCGGCAACGGCGACGGCAACTACGGCCGCTACAGCAATCCCGCGCTGGATGCGCTGCTCGACAAGGCGCGCTCGGAGAATGACCTCAAAAAACGTGACGGCCTGCTGCGTGATGCGCAGCTCATCATCAACCGCCAAATGCCGGTACTGCCGCTGCACCAGGCCATCATTCCCTGGGCCATGAAGAAAAACATTACCGCCGTGTTCCCGCCCAACAGCGTGCCGTATTTCTTCCGATTCCGCATTGATTGACCGCGCATTCACTTCCACCCAAAACACAGGACCCCAAGATCTTGAATCCCGCCAACACGCAGACTGCCGCGACCGCCACGACCACTATTCCTCCGGACGACCTGCTGGAGCGCATGCAACTGCAGGCCGACAAACACGCCGACGATACGGTGCTCAAGATTGTCGAGCCCTGGACGCCGCCGTTGCTGGGCGCCAGCCTGTCGGTGGCGCAAATTTCCGTCGCGCCGGAACTCAAGCCGCAGTGGGACCGGCTCAATGACGTGACCAAACTGTTCCCGCAGTGGTCGGACAACAATGCCGTGTGGAGCTGGCAGCGGGAGCAGCAGGGGGTGGCGCCGGGGTTGAGTGCACCCGTTGCCGACTATCTCGCGCCGTCGCGAGACTTTCCCGAATGGGGCGACAAGGAAAAAGTGCGCCGCGCCGAAGAGTTGTTCATGGACTACGGCGCGCTGTCGGTCACGCTGCTGTTCTGTTCCAGCCTGCCGGAGTGCTATGTGGTGCCGGATCTGTCGGCCGTGTTGCAGGCCACGGGCC
>CAYSKY010000854.1:0-431 GCA_964431425.1 uncultured Burkholderiales bacterium | reverse complement strand
GGCCAGCTGATCGAGCGCGCCGAACACCGCATCCGCTCCACCGGCGCGATGGTGTTTCCGGTGATGATGCGCGGCGGTTTGCTGGACCCGGACGGCGGCGGTATCGCGCAGGTGTTCAAAGTACGGCTGATCCACGCCACGGTGCGCAACCTCATCCTGCGCAACAGCCCCGAAACGGTGATCGCGGCTTTCCAGGCCAACGTCGAGGGCGCCGGTGTTGTTCCGCCGCTGGCCGCCATCCAGCCGGGCGACGATATGTTCCCGGCCCTTTACGCGCATGGCTGGAACGTCACCCAGAAGGGCCTGCCTTGCAATCAGGAGGAACTGGCCTACACGTTGCTGACCTTCAGTTATGTGTTTTTGCGCAGCATGCGCAAGCTCGGCCTAGGGCTGCCGCGCGCTGACGAGGAAGCCTATCTGCACGCCTGGAA
>CAYSKY010000853.1:0-1716 GCA_964431425.1 uncultured Burkholderiales bacterium | reverse complement strand
GTCACGAACTGACCCACGGCTTCGACGACGAAGGCCGCCAGTTCGACGCCAAGGGCAACCTGAAGGATTGGTGGACCAAGAAAGACGCCGATGCGTTTGAAGAACGCGCCAAGTGCATCGCCGACCAGTACGCCACCTACACCATCGTCGACGACATCAAGATCAACAGCAAACTCACGCTGGGCGAAGACGTGGCCGACCTGGGCGGCCTGATTCTGGCCTGGATGGCCTGGGAAAAGGAAACCGCCGGCAAAAAGCTCGAAGCCCGCGACGGCCTCACGCCCCAACAGCGCTTCTTTGTGGGCTATGCCCAATGGGCCTGCGAGAACGACCGGCCGGAAAACCTGCGTGTGAAAGCGCTGACCGATCCGCACTCACCGGGCCGCTATCGCGTCAACGGACTGGTGGTGAACATGCCGCAGTTCGAGAAAGCCTTCCAGTGCAAGCCGGGCCAGCCGATGGTGCGTGAGAATCGCTGCCGGATTTGGTGACGTCACCGCGTTTCATGCAAACGGGGCTCGCTGCTGCGGGCCCTGTTTGTTTGTGATGCTAGAACAATAGTACGTAGAACCAGCATTGGTGCGGCTCTCGGGGCATTTTTGGCCTGGGAGCCGCGCCAGTGCTTGAGTTTGGCGTCAATGAAAATGTCATGGGTTATCCCCTTCCCCGGCGCAGGCCGGGGGCCAATTTACGACCCTGCCCAAGGCTATTGACTTGGGCCAGTCCGCTGCATCGAACTGGCGTTCGGCAGGCACGGAGCATGCTCCGTGAATTCCCTGCCCCACCTCCGGCCTGCGCCGGGGAAGGAAGCAAAGGTGAATCCGATCAGATTGCCTGGGCAACCTCAGGACCCCGCCGTCGCGCCCCACTGGCATAATCCCGCGACCAATCCGCCGTACCGCCCGCGCCCCCATGCACACCGCCATGACCACCACCGAGATTTTCCTGATTGCCATGGCGATTATCTTCACGGTGCCGTACCTCATCTGGAGGCTGCTGCGCACGGACTACTTCGCGCCGCTGGTCGTGGTGCAGATCATCACCGGAATCCTGCTGGGGCCGGGCATCCTCGGCAAGGCGTTTCCGGAGTACTACACCTTCGTGTTCAACCCCGCCGTGGTGCAGTCGCTCAACGGTATCGCCTGGTGGGCGGTGATGTGTTTTGTGATGATCGCGGGCATCGAACTCGACCTGAAAAAAGCCTGGGAACATCGTCGCGAGAGCAGCATCACCGCCGGGCTCGCGCTGGGTGTGCCGCTGGCCTGCGGTTGCGCGGCGGCGGCCATCCTGCTCGCGCACAGTGCCGGCTGGATGGGACCCAAGGCGCTGACCTGGCAGTTCATTCTCGGCGTGGGCATGGCCTGCGCGGTGACGGCACTGCCCATCCTGATCCTGCTGATGGAAAAGCTCGAAATCTTGCGGCAGCCCATCGGCCAGCGCATCCTGCGTTACGCGAGCCTCGATGACATCGCCATCTGGGGTGTGCTGGCGTTGATCCTCATGGACTGGGAGCGGGTGGGCAAGCAGGTGGCATTCCTCGCCATCTTTGTCGTGGTCGTGATCGGATTCCGCAAACTGATGGTGCGAATCCCCGAGCGCGACCGCTGGTATGTGGCGCTGATCTGGCTGGCGGTGTGTGCCTTCGGTGCCGACTGGGCCGGGCTGCATTTCATGGTCGGGGCCTTCCTCGCTGGGGCGGTGATGGACGGCGAATGG
>CAYSKY010000852.1:0-1720 GCA_964431425.1 uncultured Burkholderiales bacterium | reverse complement strand
CCTGATCGCCACGCTGGATACCTCCGGTGGCGGCTTCCAACTGGCCGAGGTGTTTGCGGCCATCACTTCGGCAGGCGAAGTCACCCCCGCGTCATTGCTGGCGACCGCCTCGTCGGTGGCAACGGGTGGGGGGCAGGCGGCGGTCCTCGAGGGCCAATTGGTCACGGTCACCAACGCTGGCGTCATCGGCACCAATGCGCTCGTGGGCGAATTCGTTGTGGGCGGCGGTCTGGTGGTCGATGACTTCCTGTATGCGGTCACCCCCTTGCCTGCCAGCGGTGTCACTTACCTGTCGATCACCGGTTTCCTGCGCAACGTAAACGGGGTGAACAAGCTGTTCCCGCGCAGTGCGGGTGATGCGGTATTGGCGCAGGTCTTCACCGGCGCACTGGTTACCTACGTGAAGCCGCTGGTCGCCGGCGCCAGCCCGGCCAATGATCCTGCAGGCTTCTTTGTGCAATCTTCAGCAGCGGGACCCTCGCTGTTCGTGGCGGTGGACCCGGTGAACTTCGCACCGTCGTCGCCGGCTGTCGGGGACGGCGTCAGCTTCCGCGTAGGCGCCGAAGCCGTGGTCAACGGCCTGCGGCAAGCCACGGCCATCGACCTTTACAATCGCTTGTCCACCGGCAATTCGCTGGCGTCGCTGGTAAGGAATATTTCTTCGGCGGCGGATGTGGCTTCGGCGATCGACACCTACCAGTCTTCGCTGGTGCAGGTGTCGGGAACGATTTCATCCGCCTTTCAATCAGCCGGCAGTGGCTACCAGCGCGCTGCGTTCGCCACCACCGGCATGCCGACCGGCATGGAATTGCGGCTGCCGAATGCGCTGGTGTCGACCCTGTCATTGGCCAATGGCTGCACCGTCACGCTGGTCAACGTTCCCGTCTGGCGCACCAATGCCATGCCGCAGATTTCGGCCTGGAATGGTGGCGACTTCACTGCGATAGCCTGCCCGCCGCCCAAGCTGCTGACCGCAACGCCGATATCTGATACCACATTGCTACTTCAGTTCGACCGCAGCCTCAATGCGGCCAGCGTATTGGGCGATGGGTCGCAGTTCACCATCGACACCGGCCTCGCGGTGTTGTCGGCCTCGGTCATCAATGGCGCAACCGTCATTTTGACCACGGCAACGCAAGCGCTCGCAGTGAATTACATCGTTACGGTCTTCGGTACCGTCACCGATACCCAGGGCAGCTCAGTCGATCCCTCTTTCAGATCAGCGACGTTCACGGGCTTCGGTACGCCGACCAGCCCGGTGATCAACGAGGTGGATTACGACAACGTGAATACCGACAACGCGGAATTCATCGAGCTCTACAACGGCACGGGCTCGGCGGTGGATCTTTCCAACTTGTCGGTGTTTCTGGTCAATGGCGCAAGCAATTCCTCGTATTCCGAAATCAGCCTGGCATCGGCGGGCAGTCTGGCGCGGGGGGAATACCTGGTGATCGGGCCCGCCGCCATGCAGGCGACCCTGCCGCCCGGGACGAAGTTCGTTGTTCTCCCGACTGTCACGCCGGGGTCGGAAATCCAGAACGGGGCGCCGGACGGGATTGCGTTGGTGAACAAGGCAACGGGGACCTTGCTGGACAGTCTTTCCTACGAAGGGTCGATCACGGCCGCCACGCTGGGCAGTCTGCCGGGCACATTCAACCTGGTGCGCGGCTCGGCGACGACAGCCACCGACTCGAATGCGACGACCGGATCGCTATGCCGC
>CAYSKY010000851.1:0-1720 GCA_964431425.1 uncultured Burkholderiales bacterium | reverse complement strand
GTGCAGGCCGGCAAACGCATGCTGATCGTGGCCGACTACGATGCCGACGGCGCCACCGCCTGCGCGCTGGGGGTGCGGGCACTGTCGGCCATGGGTGGCAGGATCGAATTCATCGTCCCCAACCGCTTTGAATACGGCTACGGCCTCACGCCTGAAATCGTGGCGCTGGCGGCAGAACAGAATCCGGACATCATCATCACCGTGGATAACGGCATCGCCAGCGTGGACGGCGTGGCCGAGGCCAATCGGCGCGGTATTGCCGTGCTGGTCACCGACCATCACCTGCCGGGGCAGTCGCTTCCCGACGCGGCGGTCATCGTCAACCCGAACCAGGCGGGCGATACCTTTACCAGCAAAAATCTGGCAGGCGTCGGCGTGATTTTCTACACCATGATGGCGCTGCGCGCCGAGTTGCGTTCACGCGGGCACTTCGCCAATCGGCCCGAGCCCAACCTGGCTGACTTGCTGGACCTGGTGGCGCTGGGCACGGTGGCTGACGTGGTGCGGCTGGATCACAACAACCGCGTGCTGGTGGAACAGGGCCTGCAGCGCATCCGCGCCGGCCGCTGTTCGGCGGGCATCCGCGCCCTGATGCGCGTGGCCGGGCGCGATCCGGCACGTGCCGCCACCTACGACCTCGGCTTTGTGGTCGGCCCGCGCATCAATGCGGCCGGGCGGCTGGACGACATGTCCGTGGGCATCAACTGCCTGCTGGCCGACAACGACCTCATCGCCACGCAACTCGCACAGCAGCTCGATACGCTGAACCGCGAACGCCGCAGCATCGAAGCCGACATGAAGGAAGCGGCGCTGATGTCGCTGGAATCGGTCGACGTCGGCAACCGCTATACGCTTTCGCTGTTCGATCCGGCCTGGCATCAGGGCGTGGTGGGCATCCTCGCCGGGCGCATCCGCGAAAAAACCCACCGGCCGGTATTTGCATTCGCGCCTGACAGCACGGGCGACCTGCGCGGCTCCGGCCGCTCCATTCCCGGTTTTCACATGCGCGATGCGCTGGACCTCGTCACCAAGCGCCACCCGGCCATCATCAGCAAGTTCGGCGGCCACGCCATGGCCGCCGGCCTAACCATCCCGGCTGCCGCCTTCAGCGATTTTCGCGATGCCTTCGAAGCCGCCGCCCGCGTCATGCTCAGCGCCGCCGACCTGGCTGAGCGCATCGAAACCGACGGCCCCATGAATGCAGCCGAGTTGGATTTCGATTTCGTGCGCGGCATCGAAGCGCAGGTCTGGGGACAGGGATTTGTCGCCCCCACCTTCACCGGCGCCTTTCGGGTGCTGGAGCAGCGCATCGTGGGCGAGAAGCACCTGAAACTGCGGGTGAGTCTGGGCGGCGTGGCCTTCGAAGCCATGCGCTTCGGCTCGCCGGAGTCGCTGCCCACCGGCTTTGACGCCGTGTACCGGCCGTCGATCAACGAGTTTCGGGGTAACCAGACCCTGCAGCTGATTCTGGATCACGCGTCCTAGTTCCGCCCGCGCCGCGGAATGTCGGGACCATATCCGCCATCCGCAACGGTTGCCCTGACGCCGGCCAAGCCTGCGTAACGGTATCAATAGGGTTTTGCTTATATCGACGATCTCTATGTTTGATTGGACGCTGGCGAACGGCCGTCCCTAGAATTCAGACAGGTTAAGGGTGCTTGGTCATTGCCTTGCAGTCACCGAGATGGGGCGAACGTCGATGCCAGGCGCTGGTCCCGCT
>CAYSKY010000850.1:0-1721 GCA_964431425.1 uncultured Burkholderiales bacterium | reverse complement strand
TGCTGGATCTGCGCGGGATGGACGCCTCAGGCGTCGGGGTTTGTCAGCGCAATCGCCGCCTTGAAATCCAGTGAACCCTCGTAAATCGAGCGCCCTGCGATCACGCCCATGATGCCTTCATCTTCCACGGCGATCAGCTTTTTCAGATCGTCGAGGTTGTTGAGGCCGCCGCTGGCGATGACGGGGATGGTGAGTTGTTTGGCCAGTGTGACGGTCGCATCCACGTTGACGCCCCCCATCATGCCGTCGCGACCGATGTCGGTATAGAGCACAGCCTCCACCCCGTAATCCTGGAAGCGCCGGGCAAGATCAATGACGTCGTGGCCGGTCAGCTTGGACCAGCCGTCGGTGGCCACCTTGCCGTCCTTGGCATCAAGGGCGACCACAATGTGGCCGGGAAACGCATCGCAGGCCTCGTGCAGGAAACCGGGGCTCTTGACCGCGGCGGTGCCGATGACGATGTAGGTGATGCCGTCATCGAGGTAGCGCTCGATGGTTTCCAGGTCGCGAATGCCGCCACCAAGCTGGATGGGGATGTCTTCGCCGACGGACGCCACGATTTCCTTGATCACGGATTCGTTGCGCGGCTTGCCGGCAAATGCACCGTTCAAGTCGACCACATGCAGGCGCTGGGCGCCGAGGTCGGTCCATTTGCGCGCCGTCTCGCCGGCGTTGTCGGAAAACACGACGGCCGACTTCATATCGCCCTGCTGCAGGCGCACGCATTTTCCGTCTTTGATGTCGATGGCTGGGATGATCAGCATGGCAGTGGCGCGGCAGCGCGTTGGCGGAGGGGGATTGGCGGTGGTGGCGGGTTCGACGAATCGGTGTCAGGGCTGCCAGTTCATGAAATTGCGATACAACTGCAGTCCGGCTCGGTGGCTCTTTTCAGGATGAAATTGAGTGGCAAAAATATTATCGCGGCCGATGGCAGCGGTAAAGTTTCCTGCGTAGTTCGTCGCGGCGGTGGTAATTCCCGGGTCATCGGGATCGCAAAAGTAGCTGTGCACGAAGTAGAAACGCTCACCTGTCGCAATATCTTGCCATAAAGCGTGTGGCGCTGTTTGCATGACTTCGTTCCACCCCATGTGGGGCACTTTCAGGGTGGCGTCGTCCGGCGTGAAGCGCCGCACCCTGCCGCCGAAAATCCCCAGGCCGGCGATGTCGCCCTCTTCCGAGCGGTCAAACATCATCTGCATGCCGACGCAAACGCCCATGAACGGCTGCCGGGCCGCAGCCGCCCGCACGGCGTCCTCAAGACCACTTTCCCGCAAATAGAGCATGCAGTCTGGCATGGCGCCCTGCCCGGGGAAAACCACCCGGGAGGCGTCCCGCACCGCCTGGGGGGATGAACTGATCGACACTTCCATGGCAATGCGGTGCTCACGTGCGATGAATTCAAACGCCTTCGCCACCGAGCGCAGATTGCCCATCCCGTAATCAACCACCACCAGCTTTTGCATAGGGCGATCCGCGATGGTCAGAAGGCACCCTTGGTGGACGGCAGGACGCCGGCAGCGCGTGCATCGGTTTCGCAGGCCATGCGCAAGGCCCGGCCGAAAGCCTTGAAAACGGTTTCGGCCTGGTGGTGCGAGTTCACACCGCGAAGGTTGTCGATGTGCACCGTGGCGAGGGCGTGATTGACGAAGCCCTGGAAGAATTCGATGAACAGATCGACGTCAAAGTCGCCAACCCGGGCGCGGGTGAAGTCGACGTGATAT
>CAYSKY010000849.1:0-1722 GCA_964431425.1 uncultured Burkholderiales bacterium | reverse complement strand
CCAGCGCTCCAGATCCGCTGGCGGTGATGTCAGAACCGGTGGTGTTTCAAGCCAGCGCAGCATGGCCAGTGGCGGTATTGCTGCTACCAGTCGAGTTGACGTTCAGGGTTTCAGTGCCGATGGCGACATTGAAGCTGCCATTGGTGTTCAACGACAATGCCAAGCCGCCAACGGCGGTGTTGGCTCCGCCTGTTGTGTTGCTTCCAAGCGATTCCCTTCCGAGTGCCACGTTGTACGCACCTGTTGTGTTGTTCGCCAATGCTCCATAACCCGCGGCGGTGTTGTTCTCCCCCATGGTGTTGGACGCGAGCGCATAGCTCCCGATGGCAGTATTGCCGTAGCCAATGGTGTTGAACTTGAGCGAATTGGCTCCGAGCGCGGTGTTATCGCGTCCGCTGGTATTGACCGAAAGGGCAAGGCTGCCGACCGCCGTATTGAGGGAGCCTGTCTGCGAGAAATTGCCGGCATCAGCACCGATGAACGTGTTGGACGGGCCACCGGTCACATGCATGAAGCTGTTGATGCCTTCCATCAGCACGCGGGATGATTGGGTCAGCGTCAGGTTGTTGGCCAGCGTCAGGTTCGACAGTGTTGGCGACCCCGACCAGGCCGGTGCGCTGCCGGGACCGATCAGGACTTGGGTGTCGGCGCCTCCCGACGGCAGTGGCGAGCTCCCGCCAGCAACGCCGGTCCCCAATTGCCCCGCCGCATCGATCACCACCGGCAACGGCGACCCGCCAGGCGGAGACACGCCGCGCACGCCGGCCATGAAAGCACGGGTCTGGGCGGAGCCGATTCGGAGGGTGGCACTTTCAGCCGCCACACCGGTGTGGCCGATGGCGATGTTGTCGCTGCCACTGGTGAGATTGCGGCCGCCATTGAAGCCGATGCCGATGTTGCGCGAGCCGGTGGTGTTGCCGAACAGCGCATTGTTGCCCAGCGCCGTGTTGCTGCTGCCACTGATGTTGTCGACCGAGGCCGTGTAACCGACAGCGGTATTGCCACTGCCGCCGGTATTGGAAAGCAGTGCGCCCCCGCCGACGGCGATATTGTTGCCGCCGATGGTATTGGCGGTGAGCGCCAGAAAACCCAGGGCGGTGTTATGCACCCCCTGCGTATTGGCCAGCAAGGTATTGGCGCCGAACGCAGAATTTGCAAAACCGGTGGTCAGGCCGCCGAGCGCACCGCTGCCCGTCGCCGTATTGTTGCCGCCGCCCGTACCCGCAACGGGGCCGGCGTTCTCGCCGACAAACAAGGTGGCCCCCGCTTCCGCCCGCACCAGGCTCGCCCCGCCCGCGCTGAGCAGGCTGCGCGCAGCATCGGCATTGCCAGCACGGAACGAGTAGGCACTCGACGTCAGCGGCTGTCGCGGCGTCATTTCCGGGTCCGAGCCGATGGTGACCCCCAGAAAATACGGCACGTCAAACGGCAGGCCCAGTGAGGTGACCGCGCCGATCTGCACATTGAACAGGCCGCTGGCCACCGTCACGTTCTGCGTCTCGGCATAGAGCGGTGCGCCACCGCTGGCGCTGGTGTACAGGCGCAGCGTCATAGATACGCTGCCGTTGACCGGGGTACCGGCGGCGTTGGTGAGGTTGCCCTGGTAATTGAGCAGCGCGGGTGGCGCGGCGGCGGGCGTTCCCGGCATGCCACCCAGTGTGGCGGCGACCAGCAGGCTGATCAGGCGTTTCATGAGCTCGCTCCAGAAGGGGTTCCTCCGGG
>CAYSKY010000848.1:0-1725 GCA_964431425.1 uncultured Burkholderiales bacterium | reverse complement strand
ACATAGGCGAGTCCATAGCGGCGGATGCCGACCTTGTTGCCCAGCGCCTTGGCGACGGCCTGGCCTAGTGTGATGCCGATGTCCTCTACCGAGTGATGGGCGTCGATGTGCAGATCGCCGGTCGCTTTGAGCTCGATGTCGATCATGCCGTGGCGGGCCACCTGGTCGATCATGTGATCCAGGAACGGGACACCGGAATCCAGTTTTGCATCGCCCTTGCCGTCCAGATTGACCACGATCCGGATCTGCGTTTCCTTCGTGTTTCGGGTGACGTCGGCGATTCTCATGATGAAAGCAGGTCCTGTAAGGCGGCGATCAGCTGATCGTTCTCCGCAGGGGTGCCCACGGTCAGCCGGAGTGTGTTCGCGAGCAGCGGGTGTGAGTTGCTGGTGTTCTTGATGAGGATTCTACGTGAGAGTAGCCCCTCGAAAACCCGTTCCGCCGCGTCAACGCGAATCAACACAAAATTGGCCGCCGATGGAAATACCTGCAACCCAGGCAGTGTCGCCAGCGCAGCCGAAAGCCGGCCGCGCTCCACTGTCAGTTCTGCGGCTTGGGCCAGCAATGCGCCGTAGTGCTGCATGGCGTGGCCGGCTGCAGCCTGTGTAAGTGCATTGATGTTGTACGGCAGGCGCAACTTGTCGAACTCAGCCAGCCAGCTGCGATCACCGATCAGCATCCCGAGCCGCAGGCCGGCCAGCCCCAGCTTGGAGACGGTGCGCATCAATACAGCATTGGGGTGTTCGGCGATTTCGTCGAGGAAGGTATCACTCGAAAACGCGAAATAGGCCTCGTCAATCACCACCAGCCCGCCGAAGCTCGCGGCCCCACGCATCACCGCCCGAACGGCGGCGCGATCGAACAGGGTGCCGGTCGGGTTGTTGGGATAGGCGATGAACGTGACCGCCGGTCTCTCGCGCTCTATGGCCTGCTGTACTGCCGCCGTGTCGATGCTGAAGTCAGCGCGCAACGGCACCCCGTGATACCGCAGGCCGCAAAACGTGGCGATCATGCGGAACATGACAAATGCCGGCTCGACGGACAACAGCACCGCGCCCGGCCGGGCGACTGCCATGGCGACCATCTGGATGATCTCGTCGGAACCATTGCCGAGCAGAATATCCAGTGAGTCCGGGATACGCATGGCACGGCGGACTGCCGCCTTGAGCTCGCCTGCCTCGGCGCTGGGGTAGCGATTGAGAGATGCATCGGCCAGCGCCTCGGCCAGGCCAGCACGCAGCTCCGCCGGGAAGTCGAACGGATTCTCCATCGCGTCGAGCTTGACCATCCCGGCCGCATCCTGCACGTGGTACGCGGACAGCGCCCGGATTTCAGGCCGGATGAGTTTGTCCGCCGACATCTGCGTCACTCGAAGCGAAACTCGGCCGAACGGGCGTGCGCTTCAAGCCCCTCGGCGCGAGCCAGGGTGCCGGCAACCCGGCCGAGTGCGGCCGCTCCCTCTGCTGACACCTTGATGATGGACGAGCGCTTCTGGAAGTCATAGACCCCCAGTGGCGAGGAAAAGCGGGCCGTGCGCGACGTCGGCAAGACGTGGTTGGGGCCGGCACAGTAGTCGCCGATCGATTCCGACGAAAACACGCCCATGAAAACGGCGCCGGCATGCCGGATCAGCGGCAGCAATGCGTCGGGGTCGGCCACTGACAACTCCAGGTGTTCGGGGGCGATGCGATTGGCAATGGCACACGCTTCAGCAAGGTCCCGCAC
>CAYSKY010000847.1:0-1727 GCA_964431425.1 uncultured Burkholderiales bacterium | reverse complement strand
GTCAGCCCGCCCGTGTCCTTGGCATGGATGAAGGCCTCGATGTCCGGGTGGTCGCAGCGCAGCACGCCCATCTGCGCGCCGCGCCGGGCGCCGGCCGATTCCACCGTTTCGCAGGAGCGGTCGAACACGCGCATATACGATACCGGCCCGCTGGCGCGGGAATTGGTGCCGCTCACCCAGGCGCCAGCCGGGCGGATGGCGGAAAAGTCATAGCCCACCCCGCCGCCGCGGCGCATGGTTTCGGCGGCTTCCGCCAGCGCCGTGTAAATGCCCGGCGTGCCGTCGATGACTTCGGTGATCGAATCGCCCACCGGCTGCACAAAGCAGTTGATGAGGGTGGCCGAGAGGTTGGTGCCCGCCGCCGAATTGATGCGCCCTGCCGGCACGAAGCCGCGTTCCTGGGCTTCGAGGAATTTCTGTTCCCAGTACCCACGTTTTTCCGGCGACTCGATGGACGCCAGCGCCGAAGCCACCCGCATCTGCACCTCGCGCACCGATGTCTCCTGTCCCTTGGCGTATTTCTCCAGCAGGACTTCCCGCGAAATGGACTGCGCGGGCAGGTCGGCCACGCTGGCAGCGGTGGCGGATTGGGCGACAGGGGACTGTGGTGCGGATTCGAGTGTGGTCATTGGCGATCGCTCTGTGAAAGACGGCGTGGGTGGAAGGAAGGCGAGCGGACGGGAGGGACCTTGCCGCCCCCCGCAGCAAACCTAGGATGGCACATTCTGGATTTGCGCGTTCGGGACCCTTTGACCCTCGTCAACCGCCGGCCAATTTAGGGGTGTATGCACATTCGGGTTTCCGGCGGGCAGGGGCCGCAAGGTAGAATCGGCAACTTCATGCGCGTCTTCCGACTCTTCAAAATCCTCTCGGTGGTGATCCGCTTCGGCCTGGACGAGTTCCTGCCGAAGGGCGTGGCGCGTTCGCTGATCGGTGGCGTGTTCTTCTGGCGCAGCTTTCGCGAGCCGCGCGGCATCCGCCTGCGCATGGCGCTGGAAAGCCTGGGGCCGATCTTCGTCAAGTTCGGTCAGCTGTTGTCTACCCGCCCCGACCTGGTGCCGGCCGACATCGCCGAGGCGCTCACGGCCCTGCAGGACCGCGTGCCGCCGTTTTCCTCGGAAGAGGCCATCGCCGTGCTCGACCGCGTGTATGGCAAGAGTATGGGTGGCATGCACCACGAGGTGTTCAAGGACTTCAAACCGATCCCGGTCGCCAGCGCATCCATCGCGCAGGTGCATTTCGCCACCATCGCCTGGGGCCCGGCGGCGGGGCGCGACGTGGCCATCAAGATCCTGCGCCCCGGCATCGACGAGATCATCGGCAATGACGTCGCCCTCATGTATGTGCTGGCGGACCTGGTCGAAGCACTGGTGAAGGACGGCAAGCGCCTGCGTCCGCGCGAAGTCGTGGTGGAGTTCGACAAGACGGTGCACGACGAACTCGACATGGTGCGTGAGGCTTCCAATGCCTCCACGCTGCGCCGCAACTTCGCCGACGGCAAGCTGCTGTATGTGCCTGAGGTTTTTTTCGATTACACCCACCGCGAGGTGCTGGTGCTCGAACGCATGGATTTCATCCCGGTCAACGACCTCGACCAGATCCGCGCCCACAACATCGATGTGGCCAGGCTGGCGGCCGACGGCGTGAAGATCTTTTTCACGCAGGTGTTCCGCGACGGCTTTTTCCATGCCGACATGCACCCGGGCAACATCTTTGTGCTTCGCAAC
>CAYSKY010000846.1:0-1737 GCA_964431425.1 uncultured Burkholderiales bacterium | reverse complement strand
TACTGCTTGTCCATTGAGAAGAAATTATCTGGCAGGGACTCTGCCCGGTGCGTCAATGTAATGGGCCGGCTCGCGGGCTCAGTAAGTGGCAAAAACTTCACGAACGTCACTGATGCTCCGCCGCTGTTTGATTCTTCCACCTGCAGAATCGGGTACCAGCCCCATCCCCTTAGGTGTACGACTTGCTTTCCCAAGATGGGCTTCGGGGTGAGTCCGAATTGATACTCTAAGACTTTCGGCGGAGGCAGGACGTTTACCCGCACAAGCGCTACAAACACGACAATGCTTAGAAAGCCGATCCCAAACATCCAAAGGATGCGGCGTTTCTTTCCAATTGGCGTTGAACTCAATCTATCTGTCAAAAAAGTTGGCGAAGAATAAACGCTGTTTGGAGTAAGTCAACGACCGTTCCTGGCCGAAGCCGCCCATGCAAATGACTTATTCCTTTTCAAGGTCGCGCATCCGACGAATTGTGCGATTCCCGTTCCGCAAAACGAAATTATCCTGCTCAACGTCGAGAACATAGTCAGCAAAGTAGTCCCTGAGCTCTTTTGGCATTGCAAATTGGAGCCCATCAATGATTGCCAAATCTTGCGGGCGGCAATCATGTGCCGAATAGATTCCCACAGCTAGGTGAAACTCATCGCCATTCATCGCGGCGAATTCATTCTTACCGATCGCGAAAAGTTCCGCTTCGCTCGCATCTCCCAATATCGCCGCTTCCAAATCCGGCGAGCAGAGCTTCGCGGGACCACTGTCCAATAGAGACGCCGCTGGATTGGCGTGTCTTGAGGAGTTGAGTTGAGCGCGAATTTCGCGTTGCGCCGCTTCACTGACCGAAAAGGCTGTCATCGCTCCGGCTCAAATTAGTTGATGGTCTACAGATGCGAATTTGCTGGCCAGCTCAAAAGACCGCTTCTGGCCGAAAGCGGAAGTTCGATTCTAAAACGGTCCGACGATGTGCGGAGTGCCAAAGTTCAGTTTGGCGTCATGTCCCCCAGGGGGAACAAAAAAAGCCCCAAATGGCTGGGGCTTTTGATGGGCCGGTTCGGAGAGCGGCGAATGAAGCAGGTCATTCGCCGCGCTTCTTCAACTTCATCAAATGGACAAACTGAAAGTCGATGAAGGCGCCTTTATGTCAGCTTCCCACCTCGCCGCCTGCATGCGGCTCGGATTCGGCAGGCACAGAACAGGCCGCAGGGCCTGTTCTGTGTCCAGCCTCATCCACACGCCCCCACCCATCCACATGCGCTGCAAAAATCGCAGCCGTCTTTCCGAATGACCGTATGGTTGCCGCATTCGCGGCAGAGCGAGCCTTTCATCACACGCGGTTCGTCGCGCTGGCGCGGGGCTTCGAGGATGCCCATTTCGCGGGTGGGGTAGCCGTCCTTGTTGAGCACGCCCAGCATGTTGTAGCGGTGGATCAACAGGCGTGCCACGTAGGCCACTGTGGAGGGCCAGTTTTGCTGGCGGCGTTCGCCGGGCACGAAGGCCATGAAGTCGCCCAGTGGCTCGGCGTAGGTCAGGAGCTTGCGGAGTTTCATACCGATCCAGGCCGGGTCGAGCACGCGCATGTCCAGTGACAGGATGCGCGAGAGGCCGTCAAGCGCTCTGGGGTAGTTGCCCGAGAGCCACATCGAGTAGGGGCGGGTGACGCCGTCGGGCAGGGTGATTTCCTTCAGGCCCAGCACGAACTCGTCGCCTTCCGCCGGGTTGACGATATCCTCCGTCCACGAC
>CAYSKY010000845.1:0-1739 GCA_964431425.1 uncultured Burkholderiales bacterium | reverse complement strand
GCCCAGCTCCACATTGCCGTCATAGTCGCGAAACTCGCGCTGATCCCACACTTTGACAGCACTTCGGTTCCTGGAAGATGTCTGGCCGATTCGCACCCCCTCCGGGTTGTATCCGTAGGCACCGAAGGGGGACGTGCCGGCTGTACCGATCCACTTTGACCCTCCCTGATGGCGCGCTTTCTGTTCGGCCAAGCGCTGCTTGAGTGTTTCCATCAACTTCTGCCAGCCGCCAAGCGCCTCCACTTGGGCCTTCTCCTCTTCGCTGAGCAGTTTCTCTGCCAGTTTTCGCAGCCATTCCTCCGGAATGTCGACGGGTAACACCGCATCCAGCGCCTGCGCACCACTGATGTAGGCCGAGAAGGCACGGTCAAAACGGTCGAAGTGCGCTTCATCCTTGACCAGGCAGGTTCTTGCCAGAAAGTAGAAATCATCGACCGAGCCGTGTGCCAGTCCCCGTTCCATCGCCTCGCAAAGCACCAGGTACTCCCGCACTGAAACAGGCAGGCCGGCACTCTTAAGGGAAAGGAAAAAGCCGACGAGCATCTAGGATCTGGACCGCTTGGCAAGGAATACCAGGCGCTCGAACAGGTGCACATCCTGCTCATTCTTTAATAGCGCTCCGTAGAGCGGGGGTATGAGCTTGCCTGTGTCGCCCGCCTTGAGGGCTTCCGGCGGTATATCCTCGGCAACCAGCAGTTTGATCCAATCCAGCAACTCGGAAGTTGAAGGCTTCTTCTTAAGTCCCGGCATTTCGCGAATCTCGAAGAAGACCTCCAGAGCTTGTTTGAGCAGATTTTTCTTTAGCCCGGGAAAGTGAACGTCCACGATGCTTTGCATGGTCTCCGCGTCCGGGAAACGAATGTAGTGAAAGAAGCAGCGACGCAGGAATGCGTCGGTAAGCTCCTTTTCGTTGTTGCTGGTAATAAATATCAGCGGCCGGTTTCTCGCGACGATCGTCTCGCGAGTCTCGTAACAATAGAACTCCATCCGATCCAGTTCACGCAGCAGATCGTTCGGGAATTCAATATCCGCTTTGTCGATTTCATCGATGAGCAGAACCACCCGTTCGGCACTTTCAAATGCCTGCCAGAGTGTTCCCTTTGCGATGTAGTTACGAATGTCCCTGACTTTCTCGTCGCCGAGTTGCGAATCGCGCAGTCTTGACACGGCATCGTATTCGTACAATCCCTGCTGTGCCTTTGTCGTTGATTTGACATGCCACTGCAGGAGCCGCATCCCAAGGGCCTTCGCCACTTCTTCGGCCAGCATGGTCTTGCCCGTGCCCGGTTCGCCCTTGATCAGTAATGGCCGCTCAAGCGTGATCGCCGCGTTGACCGAAAGTGTCAGGTCAGAAGTCGCAATGTACCTATCGCTACTGGTGAATTTCATTTTGCTGTTTGTCCACAACGCGCTTGGTCGTTGCAGATTATACGTTCGGGCAGTCAGGACACCTTCAGCATGAACAGGCGGCATCGAGATAACATTGAACTCGACGCACGCATTCGTGCCACGCGGCGGATCCTCTTTCACCCCGATATTGTGAGTTGTTGGCGGTTATTTGGCTTCGGTTATTGTTTTGTATTTGCAGAAGCGCAAAGACAAACGCCCCTGAGAGGGAATCTCAGGGGCGTTTGTCTTAATAAGGTCTTGGCGATGACCTACTTTCGCACGGGTAAGACCGCACTATCATCGGCGCAACGTCGTTTCACTGTCCTGTTCGGGAAGGGAAGGGGTGGGTC
>CAYSKY010000844.1:0-1740 GCA_964431425.1 uncultured Burkholderiales bacterium | reverse complement strand
TCGCCGCCGACGCGCATGCGCAGGTCGCCGCGCAGGTGGCACAGGCGGGCGCCGCCGGCTTCCAGTCCGATTTCTACGTTTTGCGCGCGCCGTACGCCGGCGTGGTGGCCGAGGTACCTGTGGTGCAGGGCGACATGGCCATGCCCGGCAAGCCACTCATCACCCTGTATGACCCCGCCGCTTTGCGTGTGACAGCGACTATCGCCCAGACCGACGCGGCCGCCGCTGCAGGTCCAAATGTGCGGGTGGAACTGCCGGGGGTGTCGACCAGCCGCGTCGTGCCGGTGCGCTCAACGTTGTTGCCCACCGCAGATCCCAATACCCATACGCTGCAGTTGAGACTGGACCTGCCTGCAAACCTGAAGGGCGTCACGCCGGGGATGTTTGCGCGGGCCTGGCTACCGGGCTCGGCGCAGGCAGGCGACGCAACGTCTGTCGCGCGGGTGCTGGTGCCGGCTGGCGCGGTCTTCCGCCGGGCGGAACTCACCGGTCTTTACGTCGTGGACGCGGCTGGCAAGCCGTCCATGCGCCTGGTGCGCCCGGGACGCCGGCTGGACACCCAGGTTGAAATTCTGAGCGGGCTCAGCGCCGGCGAGCGTGTGGCCACCGACCCGCAGGCTGCGGCCAGGGTGCGTTGATGAAACCCGTCGAAAAAATGGGCATCTCCGGGCGTATCGCCGCCGCCTTCCAGCGCGCGCAGATCACGCCGCTGCTGGCGATCACCGCGTTGTTGCTGGGCGCGTTCGCCGTGCTCGTGACCCCGCGCGAAGAAGAGCCGCAAATCAACGTGACGATGGCCAACGTTTTGGTGGCCTTTCCGGGCGCGTCGGCCCGCGACGTCGAGCAAATGGTGGCGGTGCCGGCCGAGCAGGTGATTTCCCAGATCGCCGGAATCGAGCACACGATGTCGGTGTCCCGCCCGGGCCTCGCCATCATCACGGTGCAGTTCAAGGTCGGCGTGCCGCGCACGGAAGCACTGGTGCGTCTCTATGACGCCGTCAACAGCAATGCCGACTGGCTGCCGAAGGGGCTGGGTGTGCAGCCGCCGCTGGTTAAGCCCAAGGGGATTGACGACGTTCCCATCGTCGGCCTGACCTTGTTCGGCGCGGGAGTCGATGCCGCCGACCTGGAGCGTGTCGCGCACAGCGTGGAATCCGACCTCAAGCGCGTGGCGGGGACCCGCGAGGTGCGCACCATCGGCAGCCCGGGACGCGCCATCATGGTTGAAGTCGATCCGGCCAGGCTGGCAGGCAGCGGTGTCACGGTGGGTGACCTGCGCAATGCCCTGCAGGCCGCCAATGCCGGCATGCCGGTGGGTGAGTTGCTCTCCGGCAACCGCGCCGTGGCGGTGGAGGCGGGTGGCTATTTCGAAAGCGCGCAGGACCTGGAGAACGTGGTGGTGGCCGTACGCGGCGGTCGGGCGATAGTGCTCAAGGATGTGGCCTCGCTGAAGGACGGCGCGCCACCGGCGTCCAGCTACGTCTGGCACGGCACGGGCGGTGCCACCCGCGCCGAGTTTCCGGCGGTGACGATTGCCATCACCAAGAAGCCCGGCGAAAACGCGATCGATGTTGCCGACGCCATTACACGGCGTGTCGCCATGCTGCGCAACACGGTGATCCCGGCGGGCGTGGAGGTCACCGAGACCCGCAACTACGGCGCCACCGCCAACGACAAGGCGCAGAAGCTCATCCAGAAGCTGCTGTTTGCCACCGCCTCGGTGGTGGCGCTGGTATTCAT
>CAYSKY010000843.1:672-1742 GCA_964431425.1 uncultured Burkholderiales bacterium | reverse complement strand
ATCGGCGGGTGCGCGCGGACATCGTCTTCGGCCGCCTGGCGCCGGGACAGAAGCCGCACGAGACACCATGGGTGGTCACGCTGCCGCTGGTTCTGCTGGCCATCCCGTCGCTGCTGATCGGCTGGGTCACGATCGAGCCGATGCTCTACGGCGGCTATTTCCGCGATGCCATCGCCGCGACCGCAACCATGGCCGAGCTGAAGAAAGAATTCCACGGTGCCGGTGCCATGGTGATGCATGGCTTCACCTCGGTGCCGTTCTGGCTGGCCGTGGCCGGTGCTGCAACCGCCTACGTCTGCTACATCCTCAAGCCCGACCTGCCGGGCAAGATCCGCGCTTCGCTGTCCTTCCCGGTGCGGATTCTTGAAGAGAAATATGGCTTCGACCGCTTCAACGACTGGTTCTTTGCCGGCGGCTCGCGTGCGCTGGGCAGGGGCCTGTGGAAGATTGGTGACGTCACGATCATCGACGGCATCATGGTTAACGGCACGGCCCGCCTGATCGGCTGGTTTTCAGGCTTTGCCCGCAACGTGCAAACAGGGCATGTCTACACCTATGCCTTCACGATGATATTCGGGGTGTTTGTGCTCCTCTCGCTGGTGTACCTGAAGCTGCGCTGATTCAGGACAAGACAGAACAAGACAACATGCAAAGCAGCTCAATCACATTAAGCCTTACCATCTGGGTACCGATCATCGCCGGTGTGCTGGTGCTCTTCCTCAACGGCGAGCATCAGAAATCCTCGGCGCGCTGGGTGGCCCTGTTCGGCAGCATTCTCGGCCTCGCCGTGGCGATCCCGCTGTGGACCAGCTTCGACAACAGCACCGCCGCCATGCAATTCGTCGAGCGTACGGCCTGGATCGCGCGTTTCAACATCAACTACGCGCTGGGCGTGGACGGCATCTCCATGCTGTTCGTTCTCCTGAACAGCTTCACCACCATTCTCGTGGTGATTGCGGCGTGGGAAGTCATCCAGGACAAGGTCTCGCAATACCTCGCGGCCTTCCTGATCATGTCGGGCCTCATCAATGGCGTGTTTGCCGCCACCGATGCGATCCTGTTCTACCTGT
>CAYSKY010000843.1:0-662 GCA_964431425.1 uncultured Burkholderiales bacterium | reverse complement strand
CTTCTGGGAAGCGATGCTGATCCCGATGTTCATCATCATCGGTGTCTGGGGCGGACCGAACCGCGTGTATGCCGCGGTGAAGTTCTTCCTGTACACGCTGCTGGGGTCACTGCTGATGCTGGCTGCGCTGATCTATCTTTACAACGTCACCAACGGCAGCTTCGACATCCAGGACTTCCACCGCGTTCCGCTGGGCCTGACGGCACAAACGCTGCTGTTCTTCGCCTTCTTTGCCTCGTTCTCGGTCAAGGTGCCGATGTGGCCCGTGCACACCTGGTTGCCGGACGCGCACGTGGAAGCCCCGACGGGCGGCTCGGTGGTGCTGGCGGCCATCACGCTGAAGATCGGCGGCTACGGCTTCCTGCGGTTCATCCTGCCGATTGCGCCGGATGCAAGCTTTGCCTTGTCCGGCTTCATGATCACCCTGTCGCTGATCGCGGTGGTGTACATCGGCTTCGTGGCGCTCGCACAGACCGATATGAAGAAGCTGGTGGCGTATTCCTCGATATCGCACATGGGCTTTGTCACGCTCGCGTTCTTCCTGTTCAACCCGCAGCAAATGGGCAGCGTGGTGGCCATGGAGGGTGGTCTGGTGCAGATGGTGTCACACGGCTTCGTTTCCGCCGCCATGTTCTTGTGCATCGGCGTGCTGTACGACCGCG
>CAYSKY010000842.1:0-1750 GCA_964431425.1 uncultured Burkholderiales bacterium | reverse complement strand
CTGGCCATCTACCAGCTGTTCCAGCAGATGCAGGACGACCCCGAGTCGTTCGGCCTCATGACGGTGACGCTGCTGCTGGTGATGTCGGTGCTGGTGATCGCGTTCATCGTGAACATGGAGCGCGGCCAGCGACGCATCACGGTGCAGTACGCCAAGCGGGTGCAGGGCCGGCGGATGTTCGGCGGCAACGCCAACTACCTGCCGCTCCGCATCAACAGCGCCGGCGTCATCCCGCCGATCTTCGCCAGCTCGATCCTCATGTTCCCCAGCCAGATCGCCGGCATGACCGGGTATCTGCCGCTCCAGACCCTGTCCAACGCGCTGCGCTACGACGGCTGGCTGTACATCACGGTGTTCGTCGCACTCGTGATCTTCTTCACGTTTTTCTACACGTCGCTGCAGTTCAACCCGGTCGACGTGGCCGACAACCTCAAGAAGCAGAACGCCTCGATCCCCGGTATTCGTCCCGGAAAACGGACTGCCGAGTACATCGATTACATCCTGACGCGGCTGACCTTCGCGGGTGCCTTCTACATCGCGGCCGTGTGCGTCCTGCCGACCTTCCTGCAGACCAAGTTCAACGTGCCGTTCTACTACGGTGGCACCTCGTTGCTGATTGTCGTCGGCGTCGCCCTCGACACCGCCCAGCAGATCGAGAGCCACCTGGTCACCCGCAGCTACGAGGGCTTCGCGGGTCCTGGTGGTCCGCGAATCCGCGGTCGTCGCGGCTGAGCCATCCTGGCAAAGCGCGAAGAGGCCGATCCAAACTCACGTGTAGATTCTCTCGGCGAAACCGCCCTGGCCTGGACTTGCCGGGGCTTTTTTGCCACCCTCCGCGCTCTTTAGGTCACATGACCGAGTTCCACACCACAACGATCGAGGCCACCGTGGTTGCTGAGTTGCCCCAGCACCTCTACCGCCTCGAAACCATGCACCCGGCGATTGCTGTCCTCACGGCCAGTCTCTCGCTGGAGGCGCGGCGCAGCGGTGTGCATGTACGGACGGGGCAACGTGTGCTGGTCCAGCGGGCCAGCCTCGATCCAGGTCGTGGCATCATCACCGGTTTGGCACTTCGCCAGCCCTGAGCGTGTCGGCGACATCCCAGAGGAAGCAATGAAAGTCAGAGCCAGCGTTCGAAAGATCTGCGACAAGTGCAAGATCATCCGCCGCAAAGGTGTGGTGCGTGTGATCTGCGAGAACCCCAAGCACAAGCAACGACAGGGCTAGGAGAACCACCATGGCACGCATCGCTGGGGTGGATCTGCCCCGAAACAAGCGCGTGGAGATCGCGCTCACATACATCTACGGCATCGGCCGCGCCTCGGCGCGGCGGATCCTCGACAAGTCCGGCATCGGCCTCGCGCTGCGAACGGACGATCTGAGCGACGACCAGGTGCAGTCCATCCGGACTGTCATCGAGTCGGACTTCAAGGTGGAGGGTGACCTGCGCCGCGACGTTCAGATGAACATCAAGCGCCTGATGGACCTCGGTTGCTACCGCGGTCTTCGTCACCGGCGCGGGCTTCCGGTCCGCGGCCAGCGCACCCACACCAACGCCCGCACGCGCAAGGGTCCCAAGCGCGGCACCGTCGCGGCGAAGAGGAAGGTCTGACGCATGGCTTCCACGAACCAGCAGCAGCAGCAACAGGGCGACAAGGGCAAGCAGAAGCGACGCGTCAAGAAGAACGTCGCGTCCGGCGTCGTCTACATCAACTCCACCTTCAACAACACGCTCATCACGATCACCGAC
>CAYSKY010000841.1:0-1753 GCA_964431425.1 uncultured Burkholderiales bacterium | reverse complement strand
CTGCTGGTCCAGAGCAGCGAAAGTGCGGCCTGCGCAGTGACCGAGCGCAGCAACGCATGCAATTCAAAGGGTACATCCGCCCACTGGTGCACACTGCGCAGAAGTGCAGCGTTCAGCCAGAAAAACCCTGCGACGGCGAACAACAGCGGCAGGATGCGCCGCGCTTCCGCATCCGCCACCAACAGGCGCGTCGCGTGCACACCCGCCGCCAGCAACGCCAGTTGCGCGAGGTCGAGCGGATTGAGCACCGGCAGGTAGGGCAACGGCGGCAGATCACCACGACACTGTATGTTTGCCACAAAGGTCCAGACGAACACGACCGCCATCAGCGGCCAGCCGGCCGCCTTGCGGAACAGGCCGGCATGCTCGCCAAACACCGGCATGTTTCGACTGATTCCCACAACGGTCAGCGACAACCATGCCGCGACGATCAGGCCTTCAACAGCCACCAGCCACGATGTTCCCGGCACCAGGTGCTCAAGGCGCCAGTGCATTTCCCACGCAACAAGTAGCCACGCAAGGTTCCAGGCCACCAGGTGCTGCCCGCCCGCCATCCAGGCGAGCTTCGCCTGCTCCAGTCGCCGCAGCACCATTGTGCCGATCACCAGCGCCACCGTCCACGCCATGAAACCCGCGCCGGCCAACGGGTGCCCGCCACGGTCCAGCGTTTGTACGACCGCTGCCAGCATGCCCGCGGTCAACAGCCATTGCGTCCGGCGCAGATCCGACCACTGCAATGCGCTGCCCACGGCTTCAAACAACAGCACGGACAAGGCCAGTGCCGCCAGGTGAAGCGCCAGGTGATGTTCCGCCGCACTGTGCTGCCCGATCAAGCCATGCAGCCCCGCAAACCACCAGACAAGTGCCCACCACATCGGCAGCCACGAAAGCGGCCGGCTCGACGTCGCACCCTCGGCATATTCACGCAGGCGAAAGCGGATGGCTGCGGCCGCCAATGCCATCAATGCAATTCCCCAGACCCAGAGGAATTGGTGTTCGCCATGGCGCCACAGCACCTCCCAGGTCGCGATGGTCAGCAGCAATGCCCAGCCCGCCCGGAAACGCCATGTGGGATGGTCCTCGGTACCGTCGCCAGCCTGGCGGTGCAGCACAAAGAAATAAACTACAAACGACACCGGCCAGGCCACCGCGCCGCCACCGTCCAATGGATGTAAACCCGGAAAGGCCGCGAACCAGATCAACCCAATTGCAGCCAGCAGCAAGACGTGCGCGCGCGCGGCCAGCCGCAACGCAGGCCAGCCGAGCGCGCCACCGGCCCACTCGGCAAGCAGCAAAACGCCGCCGATGGCTGCCAGCAGGACCGGCAATCGCACCAGGTTCGAGGACCATTCACTGCAAATCCCGACCAGCAGGCCGTATAGCAGCCATAGTCCCGCCCAGCCCACCAGCGGTCCCTGCAACGTCCCTTCAATGTCGCTGACCACGCCGGCAAAGCGCTTGATAAACCACCCGGTGAGCAGCGATGCTGCCGCGATCAGCAGGCAGCCGATGACGCGTTCATTGATCCACGGCGGGTTCTGCAGGATGGGCAGCTGATCCCCCGTTCCCCAGAAAAAGTAGCTCGCCGCAACCAGTTGCAGGAACAAGGCGAAGCCACGCGCCAGCACGCTTTGCTGACGGCATCCCATCCAGTAGATCGCCGCGCCCTCCAGTGTCCAGAACGCGAAGGTCGGGTAGCCTTCGAATGCGAAGTAAGGGGCGACCGTGCCAAACACGATGGCCAGCGCCAGAT
>CAYSKY010000840.1:0-1754 GCA_964431425.1 uncultured Burkholderiales bacterium | reverse complement strand
GACCACACCATCTTGCCGGCCAGCACAAACATGAGCAGCGCGAATATCCGCTTCAATGTTGCGACCGGCAGACGGTGTGCGAGCCGCGCGCCCATCGGCGCGGTGAGCACACTACCCGCCACCAGTGCGACCAGCGCGGGCAGATAGACAAACCCGAAGTGCCCGTCTGGCAGATCGCCAACCCGCCAGCCCGAGGCGATGTAGCCCAGTGTGCCGATGGCGGTGACCGGGATGCCGATGGCCGCGCCGGTGCCGATGGCCGTGTGCATGGCCACGCCGCAATAGAGCATCACCGGCATCACCAGGAAGGTACCTCCGGCCGAAACCAGCCCGGAAAGGACGCCGATGACCATTCCGATACCAAAAAGGGGCAACGCCGCCGGCAGGCTGCGCGACGCATGCGGCTTTTTTCCCAGCAACATCTGGATGGCCGCGACAAATACGATCGCCGCAAACGCCATGGCCAGATTGCGCTGGGAAATCCAGCCGCTGGCAAAGGTAGACAGCAGCGAGCCGGTTACCATGCCAGGCACCATGCGCCGCACCAGCAACCAATCAACGGCGCCGTGTTTGTGGTGCTCGCGCACACTGGCACTGGAGGTGAACGCTGCGGAGCCCATCGCCGTCGCCAACGCCAGATGGACGTTGTGATCACTGCTCAGGGCCTGTGCGGAAAACAGCGCCGCAAGTATGGGCACCAGCGTCATCCCACCGCCGATACCGAGCAATCCGGCCAGAAATCCCACCAATGCGCCGGTCACGACATAACTTGCAAGCCAGATCATGGCGGCATTGTATGCCGCGGTAAACGCACGACTTTCATGGGTGCGAAAAAAAGGGGCCTCCGAAGGATGCCCCGATCTTGCGCATGCAATTCCCGATGACTACTGCTTGTCCTTCTTGGGCATGGCGGCCATCATGCATTGCTTGCGCTCATCGCCCTGCTTGTCCTTGCAGCTTTCCATCGCCTTTTGGCGTGCTTCGCAGCGCGCTTTCATTTCATCGTTGGGTGCCTTGCTGCAATCGCGTGGGGGATGGTGCGGACCGCCGGGGCCGCCCGCCGGGGGACCGGGAGGCGTGTCGGCAAAGGCGAGGCCGGTGCCGAGGGTGAGGGCCAGAAGCAGGCTGCTGAATTTCTTCATGGATAAATCTCCGCTCGAGTAGGGTTGCGTGGGACGAGTTGCTGGTCAAAGCATACGCCCGGCCCCGGCCGGCGCCAGCCGCGAGTTGTAACAAATTGCCGCACCTGCCGCGCCGGTGTTGCTGCGTGTTTCAGGCGCGCAGTTGTGAACAAAACGTTACGCAGGCACCCCGCCGGCTTGCGACTCACGCTGGCGCCTCGCCTCAAACAGGCAAACGCCGGACGCCACCGAAACATTGAGACTTTCCACCGCCCCGAACATCGGGATACTGACGATTTCGTCGCAATTCTCGCGGGTGAGGCGCCTCAGGCCCTCACCCTCCGCCCCCAGCACCCAGGCAAGCGGACCACCCAGCTTTGCCGCGTACAGGGAAGTTTCACCGCCTTCGTCTGCACCGACGATCCAGATATCACGATCCCTGATCTCGCGCAACGTGCGAGCCAGGTTGGTCACAGTGATGTATGGCACCGACTCCGCGGCACCGGACGCCACTTTCATGGCACTGGCGGTAAGACCCACGCTGCGATCCTTCGGCGCAATCACGGCGTGCGCGCCAGCCGCATCGGCAACCCGCAAGCAGGCGCCCAGATTATGCGGATCGGTAATGCCGTC
>CAYSKY010000839.1:0-1756 GCA_964431425.1 uncultured Burkholderiales bacterium | reverse complement strand
GTGGAGGACAACGTCATTGACCGGCTTACCCGCCAGTTGGAGGCCTCGAGTGAATTTGCAGCCAGGCGGCTTGCAACCCGTGCATTCAATGAATCGAATGTGATCCTCAAAAAGGGGATCGCGCTGACACCGGTGAAGTTCGGCATTTCGTTCAACATGGTCCACTTCAATCAGGCCGGTGCGCTCGTGCACGTGTATACCGATGGCTCGGTGCTGGTGAACCACGGTGGCACGGAAATGGGGCAGGGTCTTAACACCAAAGTCGCGCAGATTGTGGCCGACGAACTTGGTATCAGTACGCAGGCAGTACGTTGCACAGCTACCGATACTACCAAGGTTGCCAACACGTCGGCCACTGCCGCATCGACGGGGTCCGACCTGAATGGTAAGGCTGCACAGACTGCCGCCGCCACGATTCGCGCCCGACTTGTCCAGATTGCCGCGAAACACTTCAGTTGCAGCGAAAGCGACATCGCATTTGCGGCGGACCGGGTACAGGCAACTGGTAAATCGATGGCATTTTCCGAACTGGTTCTGCTGGCCTACCACGCCCGTGTGCAGCTTTGGGCAGATGGCTTCTATGCGACCCCCAAGCTGCACTGGGACCGGAATCGCATGGAAGGTAGGCCTTTCCTTTATTTCGCCTATGGGGCGGCCGTATCGGAAGTGGTCATCGACACATTGACAGGGGAGTCAAAACTGTTGAGGGTGGACCTTCTGCACGACGCGGGAAATTCCATCAACCCGGCTATCGACAAAGGGCAGATTGAAGGGGCTTTCATCCAGGGATTGGGATGGCTGACTACGGAGGAACTTTGGTGGAACCCCGAAGGGCGGCTGATGACTCACGCGCCGTCCACCTACAAGATTCCAGCGGTCAACGATTGCCCGGCGGATTTTCGGACTGATTTGTTCAACAACCAAAACATCGAAGAGACGATCTTCCGTTCCAAGGCAGTCGGTGAACCACCGTTACTGCTGGCTTTTTCGGCATTTTTTGCGATTCGCGATGCCATTGCCGCGGTCGATGACTATCGAACCAACCCGCCGCTCAATGCGCCCGCCACACCCGAGGCAATACTGGCCGCCGTAACTGCCACGCGGGGAGACAGGCGATGAGCCGCTGGGTCAGGGAACTGCGCCAATGCCAGGAAAGGTATGGACGGACCGTGTTGGTGACCGTGGTATCGACACGCGGCTCCACGCCGCGCGATACAGGGGCACGCATGATGATCCACGCGGACGGTATTTTAGGCACCATCGGCGGGGGCCATCTTGAACTTCGCGCCATTGAGATTGCGCGTGAGATGCTGGCCTCGGGAAAGGCGCCGGCACGGCACCGCTTCAAGCTCGGCGCGAGCCTCGGACAGTGTTGTGGCGGAGGCGTCGATCTGCTTTTTCAGCCAGTTCTTCGGGAGGATGTATGGGTCGCAGAACTGGCGTGCAACCTCGCAGCAGGCGTCGCTTGTTCATTGGTCACGATAATGGACGAATGCCGGCTTGGCGAAATCATTATGGCGCCAGCGGGTAACGTGCCCGGTGGCGCAGCCACATTGTTACGCGACGAGTGCGGTGAACGCCTGGTTGAGACCGTCAACCCGGGAGGGTTCCATGTGCATCTATTTGGAGCAGGTCACGTCGGTCGCGCACTGGTCGGCATTTTGGGTGAACTGGATTGCACCATCTCATGGTTCGATAACCGGGAGTCAGCGTTCCCGGTGGAAGTGCCCTGCAACGCTTCGGTACTGTCCACGGA
>CAYSKY010000838.1:0-1758 GCA_964431425.1 uncultured Burkholderiales bacterium | reverse complement strand
CTAATTGCGGTTGCAGTGTCGGCCTGCGGCATCGCGGGTCTGTTAGTTGAAATGGCGGGCACCAGCTAAGCTGGTGCCCGTTTTTTTTGGGGTAGGTCCATGAACTTGATCGATCGATTGATTTGTGAAATTGACCATGGGCTGCGGACCATTGCCGCCAGGGCACCGGCCGCGCGCGTTTCGCCGGCCGACACTTTATCGACAGATGTGACGGTTCAGACCGATGATGCCGAGGCGGTGCGACTCATGCGCGTCAATCATTGTGGCGAACTCTGCGCCCAGGCTCTGTATCGGGGGCAAGCCATGGTGGCGAGAAGTGCCGAAATTCGCGGCGTACTTGAACACGCTGCTGAAGAAGAGCGTGACCACCTTGCCTGGTGCAGGCAGCGGATCGACGAATTGGGTGGGCGGCCAAGTTTGCTGAATCCGGCCTGGTACGCGGCCTCCTTCTGCCTCGGCGTTGCGTCCGGCGTTGCCGGAGACAAATGGAGCATGGGCTTTCTGGTGGAAACAGAGCGCCAGGTAGAGCAGCATCTGGAGGGGCATCTATCCCGCCTACCGGAAACGGATTTGCGCAGCCGGGCCATATTGGAGGCCATGGTTGCCGATGAAATTGCGCACGGCGACGCCGGCGAGGCCAATGGTGCGGCCCCACTCCCCGGCGCGATCAAGGGCGCGATGAAATTGACGTCCCGGGCGATGACCAACAGCACCTACTGGATCTAGGCGGCCAAAATCTCAAAGTCGTGGGTGATGGTGGCTGTTTTCATCAACATTGCCGTTGCTGAGCAGTAGGTTTCTGCTGACAGGCTGATCGCACGCTGCACTTTTGCCCGGTCTAACCCGTGGCCTGTCACAACGTAGTGAAAGTGAATGCTGGTAAAGACTTTTGGCGTAGTGGGCGCTCGCTCTGCGGACAGCTCAACATAGCAGTCGGACACTTTTTCGCGCCCTTTCTTCAAAATAGTGATGACATCAAAGGCGCTGCAAGCACCGGTGCCGATCAGAACCGTTTCCATTGGGCGCGGCCCGAGATTTCGGCCACCCGACTCGGGGGCGCCGTCCATCACAACGGCGTGACCACTTTCCGTTTCGCCGACAAACGCGACGTTTTCAATCCATTTGATTCTTGCCTTCATGGATGCTCCATTGGTTGGGGCCTCGGTACAGGCCAGTAAGCGGAGCCAAAATCACCGTACAGGTCAGATTGACACCGAGTGCTTGAATTTATTATAATTTCCAGTTCTGCCAAGTACTCCCCGTTTGCTTGGCAAGCGCATTTGCCCTTCGTTCGACGTCCAATCGACCGAAACCAGGCAAACATCTACAAGCAACCTGGAAATACGAGCGAGTACAGCAATGAAAACCTTTTCTGCCAAACCCCACGAAGTCGTGCACGGTTGGTATCACGTTGATGCGACCGACAAAGTGCTGGGACGTCTGGCCGCTGAAGTGGCCCGACGCCTGCGCGGCAAGCATAAGCCGGAATTTACCCCCCACGTGGATACCGGCGATTTTATCGTCGTAACCAACGTTGAGAAGCTTCGCGTCACCGGCGCGAAGGCCGAGGACAAGAAGTATTTTCGCCACACCGGGTATCCGGGCGGCATTTACGAGACCAACTTCACGAAGCTGCAGGCCAAGCATCCGGAGCGGATTCTTGAGAAAGCCGTCAAGGGAATGTTGCCGAAGGGCCCCCTAGGTTACGCCATGATCAAGAAGCTGAAGGTGTATGCGGGCGATACGCACCCGCACGCC
>CAYSKY010000837.1:0-1758 GCA_964431425.1 uncultured Burkholderiales bacterium | reverse complement strand
AGTACCGCGAACTGGCGGCGTTTGCGCAGTTTGCCTCGGACCTGGATGACGCCACACGCAAGCAATTGGAGCGCGGCCGTCTCGTGACCGAACTGATGAAGCAGCCCCAGTACCAACCGCTGCAGGTCTGGGAAATGGCGCTCTCGTTGTTCGCCGTGAACAACAGCTATATGGATGACGTGGAGCTGAAGAAGGTGGCCTCGTTTGAAAAGAGCCTGCGCGACTTCATGAAGTCCAAATATGCGGCACTGGTGGCGTCCTTTGAGAAAGCCGCCAATTTGTCGGCGGACGATGAAAAGGCGCTGCACGCCGCCATCCAGGACTTCAAAAAGACTGGCGCTTACTAATCGCACTGCATTCACGCTAACCCGCGGGAAAAGAGATGGCTGGCTCCAAAGAGATTCGCAACAAGATCAAGAGCGTGGAAAACACGCGCAAGATCACCAAGGCCATGGAAATGGTGGCCGCCTCCAAGATGCGCAAGGCGCAGGAGCGCATGCGCGCCGCGCGCCCGTATGGAGAGAAAATCCGGAGCGTGTGCGCAAATCTTTCGCATGCAAACCCGGATTACAAGCATCCTTTCATACAGCCGCACAATGGCATCAACAATGTCGGGTTGATCATGGTCACCTCGGACAAGGGGTTATGCGGCGGCCTTAACACCAACGTCATGCGCCTGGTGGTCAACAAGGTCAAGGAGTGGGAGGGCGCCGGCGCGAAAATACAGGGAACCGCCATCGGCAATAAGGGCTTTGGTTTCCTGCAGCGATTCGGTGTGCCGCTCGTGTCCCATGCAATAGGCCTGGGAGACAAGCCGCACCTTGAGAAATTGATCGGGCCGGTCAAGATCCAGCTGGATGCATTTGCCGAGGGCAAGATTGACGCGGTGTACCTTTGTTACACCAAGTTCGTGAACACCATGAAGCAGGAAGCCGTGTGCGAGCAATTGCTGCCGCTTTCCGGTGAAGCGCTGGGCGCGCCGGATTCCTCGTGGGACTACCTCTATGAGCCCGACGCCAAAACGGTTCTGGACGAGTTGCTGGTGCGATACATCGAGGCCATCGTCTATCAGGCTGTTTCCGAGAATATCGCTTCCGAGCAGTCGGCCCGTATGGTGGCCATGAAGTCCGCGTCGGACAATGCCAAGAAAGTCATCGGCGACCTGAAGCTTACGTACAACAAAGCCCGTCAGGCGGCCATCACCAAAGAACTGTCAGAAATTGTCGGCGGCGCCGCAGCGGTTTGATACCGCAAAGATACAGAATTCGCAAAAACCCAGCCTTTAGTCGGAGTCAAAAATGAGTGTCGGACAAGTCGTTCAGTGTATTGGTGCGGTGGTGGATATCCAGTTCCCGCGCAACGAAATGCCCAAGGTTTATGAAGCCTTGATGCTGGAAGATTCCGGCGAAAAGTCATTTGCCGAAAAAGGCCTGACGTTTGAAGTCGAGCAAATGCTTGGTGACGGCGTGGTGCGTTGCATTGCGCTGGGCTCGTCGGACGGCCTGCGCCGCGGCATGAAGGTGAAGAGTTCCGGCGCGCCGATTTCAGTACCCGTCGGTGCCGCGACCCTTGGGCGCATCATGGATGTGCTTGGCCGCCCCATTGATGAGCAAGGGCCCATCAAAACTGAAGAGCGCCGCGCCATCCACCAGCCGGCCCCGAAGTTTGACGAACTGTCCCCGTCTGTGGATTTGTTGCCGACAGGCATCAAGGTGATCGACTTGGTCTGCCCGTTTGCCAAAGGCGGCAAGATTGGCC
>CAYSKY010000836.1:564-1778 GCA_964431425.1 uncultured Burkholderiales bacterium | reverse complement strand
GTGCACGGCCGCGGGTTGGTCTGGTGGCAGATGTCGGCGGTAGCGATTTCCACCAGGCGCGCCAGGTGTTCCTTCTTCACGCCGTGGTCGGCCAGCCGGCCGGTGATGCCCACCGTGGCCTTGAGCTGCTGCAGCCACGGCACCAAGGCCTTGCCGCCGCCAGCCACACCGCACACGTGGGCCAGCTCATCGAACTTGGCGGGCACGACCTCGAAGTTCCACGCCATCACGGTGTCGATCATCAGCGCGTTGGCCAGGCCATGGTGCAGGTCGCACACCGCGCCCAGCGCGTGGGCGCAGGAATGCACCGCGCCCTGGTCTTTCTGGAAGGCGATGGCGCCCATCATCGACGCCATCATCATGTCGCTGCGCGCCTGCAGGTTGCCCGGCTCCTTCACCGCCGTGACCAGGGCCCGCGCCGCGATGCGCGTGCCTTCCAGCGCGATGCCGTCGCACAGCGGGTGGTAGGCGGGCGACAGGTAGCTTTCGATGTTGTGCGTGAGCGCATCCATGCCGGTGGCGGCCGTGACATGCGGCGGCAGGCCCAGCGTGAGTTCCGGGTCCGCAAACACCACCTTGGCGAGGATCAGCGGCGAGAACACCACGCGCTTTACGTGCGAGGCCTCTTCGCTGATCACACTGCTGCGCCCGACTTCACTGCCCGTGCCGGAGGTGGTGGGCAGCGCCACAAAATACGGCAGCGGCTGGTCGATGGGCCGCACCTGCGGATGGTCCCAGACATATTCCATGACATCGCCCGGATGCGTTGCCATCAGCCCGACCACTTTGGCCACGTCCAGCGCCGCGCCGCCGCCCACGCCCACCACGCAATCGGCGTTGTGGGTTTTGTAGGCGGCTGCACCGTTCATCACCTGGCTGCCGGTGGGGTTGCCCCAGATGCCGCCGTAGGTGGCGGGCGTGAGGCCGGCCTTGGTGAGATCTGCGCTCAGTTCCGCAATCAGCGGCAATGCGGCGAGGCCCTTGTCGGTGACGATCAGCGGGCGCTTGAGGCCTTGGCTTGCGAGGTGCTCGCCCAGCAACTTGCGCGCGCCGGCGCCGAAGTGGATGGTGGTGGGGAAGGAAAATTTGGTGATGGACATGGTGGTTTCTCGGGTTTCTGTTGCGGGGTGATTCTTTGTGTGCCCTTCCCCGGCGGAGGTCGGGGGTGAGGCGGGGAACTCGCGGAGCAAGCTCCGCGCCCGACGAACGCCAAT
>CAYSKY010000836.1:0-554 GCA_964431425.1 uncultured Burkholderiales bacterium | reverse complement strand
GATGCAGCGGATTGGCCCAAGTTTGGTTCATCGGTCTTACTAACGAACTTGGCCCCCGGCCTCCGCCGGGGAAGTAAATATTTTCCTAAGTGACGGTTACCTCTAAGAAATTCGTCAAATCAAACTCAAGCACTGGCGCGCCTCTCCAGCCATTTTTGCCCCGAAATCCGCGCCAAATGGCGATCTACGTTGTTTCGTCCTCAATGACTGGTTGAAATTCGGTGGTGCCAACGTGGCTGCGCTCGCTGTGAAGCACTTCCCTCTTTTCTAAAGAGGGATTGAGGGAGATTTTCGGCCGCCGCCATTCTGCAATCGTTCGAAATCCCTCTCAGTCTCCCTTTAGGAAAGGGAGAAGTGCCTTGCTGAAAGCACGTCTACGTGACACCCCAACGAGTAGCCGATACCTCTAAATAATCTCGAAGTACCGCTTCAACTCCCAATCCGTCACGCCATCCAGCCACTGACGCCACTCCCATTCACGCGTGGCGGCGAAGTGATCGACAAAGTCATCGCCCAGCCAGTTGCGCGCAATGTCGGACTTCTGGAAGTTGCGT
>CAYSKY010000835.1:0-1779 GCA_964431425.1 uncultured Burkholderiales bacterium | reverse complement strand
GCGTTGAAGACGTGGTTATGCGTATTTTGGCGGCCGGCGAGCCCATACCACTGGACAAGCTGGGCCTTACCACCAAGAACAAGAACAATCTTGTTGCGGCGGTTTCCAAACCTTACGGACTGTTCTTTGTCTGCGGCCCAACGGGTTCCGGTAAGACGACAACCTTGCATTCGGTGCTTGGTTCGCTGAATACACCGGATACAAAGATCTGGACTGCAGAAGACCCGGTTGAAATTACCCAGAAGGGCCTGCGGCAGGTGCAGGTGAACAAGAAGGTGATTGACTTTCCGGCGGTGATGAAAGCGTTCCTGCGCGCCGACCCCGACATCATCATGGTGGGTGAAATGCGCGATGCTGAAACCACCCACATCGGCATCGAGGCGTCGCTGACCGGTCACATGGTATTCGCGACCCTGCACACCAATTCCGCGCCGGAAGCAATTATCCGCCTGCTGGACATGGGTATGGACCCATTCAACTTTGCCGATGCCCTCGTCGGCATTCTCGCGCAGCGTCTGGCAAAACGGCTGTGCGGCAAGTGCAAGGAAGCGTATTCGCCGGATGCCGAGGAACTCAAGCAGTTCATGCATGAGTTCACCAACGATCTGCGGCAGACCGAACCCTGGAAAAAGGATCCGGCTGGCGAGGCGAAGAAGCTGTACGACTATTGGCTGAAGGAATACGGCAAAGATGGCAAGCTCACGTTCTTCCGGCCCAAGGGCTGTGATGCCTGTGGCGGCAGCGGGTACAAGGGGCGCGTAGGCCTGCATGAGCTGATGATCGCAAGTGATCCGGTAAAGAAGCTGATACAGGAAAAGGCGCGCGTCGCGGAGATCTTCGTGGTAAGCGTCGATGAGGGCATGTCAACTCTCAAAATGGATGGCATGGAGAAGGTCATGATGGGCCTGACCGACATGAAGCAGGTCAGGGCGGTCTGTATTAAATAAATGACCTCGCACGCCGACGCGCAAGCTATCAGTCGTTCGTTTGGCGATTCACCAGATGCGCTGGTGCGGGACCGGCTTTTCACTTCGCTTGAGTACCTGAATCGTATCGGTGTCGCTCTTTCTCAGGAGCGAGACATCAATCGCCTTCTGGAGACCATCCTCAGTGCGGCAAAGACCATCACCCACGCGGACGGCGGCACGCTTTACCGCCTGACTGACGACAAGTTGAAGTTTGAAATTGTCCTCAACGACAGTCTCAACATTGCGCTCGGCGGTACATCCGGGCGCGACATTCCGTTTTATCCAATCCCGCTGCACCAGCCCGACGGATCGCCGAACAATTCCATGATTGCGGCTTACGCCGCACTGCACGACGAATCAGTCAATATCGCCGACGCGTATGTCGCCGAAGGTTTTGATTTTTCCGGCACACGAAACTTCGATAAAAAGACCGGCTACCGGTCCACCTCGTTCCTGACCGTGCCGATGAAGAACCATGAGGGCGAAATCATCGGGGTACTGCAGCTTCTAAACGCGCAGGATGATCAGGGGCGCGTGGTCTCTTTTACGGTCGAGGATCAGCGCCTCGCTGAGTCGCTTGCGTCACAGGCTGCGATTGCGCTGACCAACCGCATGTTGATCAACCAACTGGAAGAGTTGTTTGAGTCCCTGATTGAGCTGATCAATACGGCCATCGATGAAAAATCGCCATATACAGGCGGGCATTGCGAGCGAGTGCCGAGCCTGACCATGATGCTGGCCGAGGCTGCTTCCGCCACAACCGAAGGTCCGCTGGCTGATTTTCGGATGTCGGAAAAGGATCGGTATGAAC
>CAYSKY010000834.1:0-1785 GCA_964431425.1 uncultured Burkholderiales bacterium | reverse complement strand
CCGTATAGCTCAATACCGCGCCACCGTTGCTGGCCGGCGGCGTGAAGGCAATCGTGGCCTGCTGGTCCGATCCGGTGGCCGTGCCGATGGTGGGCGCCGCCGGAGAGATCGCGTTCACCGTAACGTTCTGCGTGGCCTGCGGGGCTGCTGCGTAATTGGCATTGCCCGCCTGGTTCGCGGCGATGGTGCAGGTTCCCGCAGACAGTGTCGCGACATTGTTGCCGGACATGACGCAAACGGAGGGCGTGGTGGTGGTGTACGCAATCGTCAGGCCGGAGGTCGCGAACGCGACTGGACTGAGGGCAAACGGCGTGGTGCTGAAGTTGCGCGGGCTGGTTTGCGCACCGAAGGTGATCGTCTGCGCGCCGGCGGTCACGCTGAAGCCCTGTGTAACCTGTGGCGCGACGTTGAAGTCCACGTTGCCGGCCTGGTCTGCGGAGATGGAGCAAACGCCGGTGGCGACCGTGGTGACATTGCTGCCGGCGACCGTGCAGACGCCCGGCGTACTGGAGGTATAGGACACACCCAGGCCCGACGTTGCCGTGGCCGCGAGTGCGAACGGAACGATCGAGAAGCTCTTCGCTCCCGGATTGGCGAAGTTGATGGTCTGGTTGGCCTTGGCGATCGTCAGCGTGAAGGATTGGTTGGCGGGCGAGGCAAAACCCGTGGCGGTAAATGTCAGTGGGTAGACGCCGGCGGTGCCCGTGGCAGGAGTCCCCGATAGCGCACCGGTTCCGGTGTTGAACGTGACGCCGGCGGGCAAAGTACCCGTCTGCGAAAGCGTGGGGACAGGATTGCCGCTGGCGGTAACGGTGAAATTGCCGGCGCTCAATACCGTGAATGTTGTTGCGCTGGCACTGGTGATATTGGGCGCCACGTTGGCCGCCGTCGGTGTAACCAGCACAGCAACGGATGCCGCGCCCGTTCCGGCGGCATTGGTCGCCGTCACGGTGCAACTGTACTGTGTGTTGTTGGTCAACCCCGACACCACCACCGGCGAAGTCGCATTGCTGCCGGTGAATCCGCCGGTGTTGCAGGTCGCGGTGTAGAGCGTCACCGGGCTGCCACCGGTATTGGCTGGCGGTGTGAACGAAATGCTGGCCTGATTGACACCCCCCACTGCTGCGCCGATGGTGGGCGCGCCGGGCAGCGACGCACTGATGGTGACATCCTGGGTCACCTGCAGCGCGGCATTGTAATTTCCGTTGCCAGCCTGGTTGGCGGCAATGCTGCAAGTACCGGCCGATACCGGGGTTACGTTGGTCCCGGCGACGGTGCAAACGGCGGGCGTGAGCGAGCTGTAGCTGACCGGCAGACCGGAACTCGCCGTGCCCGTCGCGATGGGGAACACCCCGCCGCCAAACGCACGCGGACTGCTCTGCGCGCCGAACGCAATCGACTGGCCGGCCGGGCTGATGGTGATCTGAACACCCTGGTTGCCGGTACCGCCGGGGTTGGTGGCACTGACTGTAACGTTGAACACGCCGGCGATGGTAGGCACGCCGGAAATCACACCGCTCACTGGATCCACCGACACGCCCGCGCCCAGACCCGAGGCGCCGAAACTCGCCGGGGAATTGGTGGCGGTAATCTGGTAATTGAATGCCTGACCAAATACACCGTTGCCGGTAGTGCCGCTGGTGATGACCGGCGCCATGCGGCCGGTCTCCGTCACGACGGAGCCCGTTTCGCCCCTGCGGGCGCTATGCGGCTATGCCCCAGGTTCGCCCGGCGGGATCGTCGGCGGGATCGCCGCGTCATTTGAACGCGCCCAGAATTTCCAGT
>CAYSKY010000833.1:0-1786 GCA_964431425.1 uncultured Burkholderiales bacterium | reverse complement strand
ACCAGGCCATCACGCAGATGGATGAGGTGACCCAGCAGAATGCGGCGCTGGTTGAGCAAGCCGCGGCTGCAGCCGAATCCATGGAAGAGCAGGCCGGGAATCTGGCCAATGCGGTCGCGATCTTCAAACTGTCGGGACAAGCGTCCCGTACTGCTGCTGTCGCCAGGCCGGCTTCGTCGAAGACCAAGGTGTCGCATCTTGCAGAGCGGCGCAAGCCGGCGACTTCCCCGTCTCAGCAGGCCGCCCACTCCCACCATGCGGGCGCCAAAGCACGGGCCATGAAGGCGTCGGGCAATGACGAGGGCTGGGACGAGTTCTAGACTCGATCAATAGTTTCCGCAGCGCATCGGAAATGCGCTACCGTGATGGTGCCACCTTGAGTTACCGGCGGCACACATGCAGCGCGACGGGGCCAATCCGGCCGGGTGGGATCACAGGGATCGGAGACGGCATGATGCCGAGCGATGAGAAGTTGCTGGAACTGGCGGCGCAGTTGGCGACTGGCGATGAACAATTTTATGTGGCCATGCAGCGGCGCTGCGCAAACCGGCCCGACGCTGACGAGCTGGCCTTGCCGGTTTCGCTGCTGATCGAACATTTTTGCGTGGTGCGCGAGGCGGCGGCGAGAATCGACGCCGGCGTCAAGTCCAAGCTGGCGTACGACCCGGTCGCTGCGAAAAAACTGGAGTGGACGCCCGGCTAGTGGTTGGTTGTTGCGCCGGCCGCGGCCGCAATCTGCGCAGAGTTGTGCACCGTCACACCGGCCGCATCGCGTTGGGACGCCAGCATCATGGCAAGGGCCACATCGCGGGCGGCAACGGGGCGATACTTTCGCAGCGGCCCGGCCATGAGTGGCGCGACCACTGAAAACGCCGCAATGCCAAGACGCTCTCCGGGGCGGATTTCGGCGCGCTCGCCCACCAGAAATGACGGCTGAAAAATGTGCAGCGTCGCAAAGCCGATTCCGCGCAGCGCCACCTCGGCCTCGCCTTTGACGCGGCTGTAGAACACGCTCGATTTCACGTCGGCGCCGATGGCGCTGACCACCAGGAATTGCTGGCAGCCGGATGCTCTGGCGGCCGTGGCGAATGCGACCACAAAATCAAAATCCACCTGCCGGAAAGCCGCTTGCGAGCCGGCTTTTTTTATGGTGGTGCCGAGGCAGCAAAACGCCGCATCGGCGCGCGGCAGCGTGGGCAGACTGGCGAAGTCCACCACCATTTCGTCCAGCTTGTCATGGGGCGCCAGCGTGGGCTTTCGCACCAGTGCGGTGACTTTGCTGAACTCAGGATTGCCCAGCAGGGCGGTGAGCAGGTGGCCGCCGGTGAGCCCGGTGGCGCCGGCGAGAAGGGCGGTGCGCAATGGGGGCGGCTACTTGCGCAGCCGCTTCAGGGTTTTCTTCGGCGCGGCTGTGCTGCCGGATTCGCCGCCGAAGGCTTTCTCCAGATCGGCTTCGTATTCCGGGCCGTAGGGGCCCAACAGCGTTTGCAGGACCAACGTTTCGAATTCCTCGCCGAAGCGGTTGATGACGTTCTCCGGGTCGGGCACCAGGCCCGCGTCGGTAATGAGGCCGAACTGCACCTTGCCGTTGTAAGTCAGGATGGAAACACCCATGCCGATGCCACCCGATTGTGGCACCCAGAAATCGATTTCATCGATCTCGCGGCCGGCAAAGAATAGTGGCTTTTGCGGGCCGGGCACGTTGGTCATCACGGCGGTGGCATTACGGCCGATGAGGCCACTGATCTGGTCCTGCAGAATCTTCGGGCCCATGCCGACGGCGGAG
>CAYSKY010000832.1:0-1787 GCA_964431425.1 uncultured Burkholderiales bacterium | reverse complement strand
GCTTCAGCCAGGGCCTTGACGCGACCGTGATATGCAAAACCCGAACGGTCGAATGCGACGTTGCTCACACCGGCGGCTTTCGCACGCTCGGCGATACGCTTGCCAACCACGGCGGCCGCTTCCTTGTTGCTGCCGCTCTTGACCTGGCCGCGCACTTCTTTTTCCGCGGTGGATGCAGAGGCGAGCACCTTGGAACCGGTTGCATCGATGATCTGTGCATAGATATGCGTATTGGTGCGATGCACGGTCATGCGCACAGCCTTCAGGCGAGCGATCGTGGCGCGGGTTTTCGCGGCACGGCGCTGACGGGAAACTTTCTTGTCGATCATGATGGCCTCGCTTACTTCTTCTTCGTTTCTTTGAGGGTGATCTTCTCGTCGGAGTAACGCACACCCTTGCCCTTGTACGGCTCGGGCGGACGATAGCCGCGGACGATGGCGGCAACCTGGCCGACCTTCTGTTTGTCCACGCCTTTGATCAGAATCTCGGTTGGCAGGGGGGTTTCGCACTTCACACCTTCGGGCATTGAATGCACGATCGGGTGCGAGTAACCCAGGGCGAGGTTCAGCTTGTCGCCCTGCGCCTGCGCCTTGTAACCCACGCCAACCAGGTTGAGCTTGCGCTCAAAGCCTTTTTCCACCCCGGTGACCATATTGGCGACGAGCGCGCGCATGGTGCCGGACATGGCATTAGACTGCTTGGTCTCATTGGCGGCTTCAAACACAAGTTTGTCGCCGTCTTTCTTGATGATGACGTCGCTGGATGCCGCCTGCTTGAGCGTGCCGAGGGGGCCTTTGACGGTGATCTCGTTGGCCGCCAAGGTGATTTCCACCTTTGCCGGCACTGAAATGGGGAGCTTGCCTACGCGTGACATTGTTATCGCTCCTTACACCACGATGCAGAGCACTTCGCCGCCGACACCGGTAGCGCGCGCTTTGCGATCGGTCATGACGCCCTGCGACGTGGATACTATCGCCACACCCAAGCCGTTCATGACGGGTTTGATATCTTCACGGCCACGGTAAACGCGGAGCCCGGGGCGCGAAACGCGCTCGATCTTTTCGATCACGGGCTTGCCTGCGTAATACTTGAGGCTGACGTTAAGTTCGTTCTTGCCTTCGATGGTGCGAATGGCGAAGTCTTCAATGTAGCCTTCGTCTTTCAGCACCTTTGCAATGGCCGACTTCACCTTCGAAGCGGGCATCGTCACGTCGACTTTTTCCGATTGCTGCGCATTACGGATGCGCGTCAGCATATCGGCGATCGGATCACTCATGCTCATAATTTGTCTCCGTTCGCTTTCCGGTTACCAGCTTGCTTTCACCATGCCCGGCACTTCGCCGCGCATCGCGATTTCACGCAATTTGTTACGACCCAGACCAAACTTGCTGTACACACCGCGCGGACGGCCGGTAATCGCACAGCGATTGCGCAGACGCGTCGGGTTGGAGTTGCGCGGCAGGGCCTGCAACTTCAAGCGGGCCTGGTAGCGATCCTCTTCAGGAATGCTTTGGTCGTTGATGATCTTCAGGAGCTCGGCACGCTTGCCGGCGAATTTCTTCACCAGCGCTTCGCGCTTGGCCTGACGATTGATGAGAGCGAGTTTTGCCATGTCGCTTAGCCTCGGAACGGGAATTTGAACGCGGCCAGCAAAGCCTTGGCTTCGGCGTCCGTTTTCGCGGTGGTGGTAATCGAGATGTTCATGCCGCGGATGGCGTCAATCTTGTCGTACTCGATTTCCGGGAAAATGATTTGTTCCTTGACGCCCATGTTGTAGTTGCCACGGC
>CAYSKY010000831.1:0-1795 GCA_964431425.1 uncultured Burkholderiales bacterium | reverse complement strand
GTACCGCAAGGAAGAGAGCTTCTTCTCCCACGACGCCCTGGGCGCCTCGGGCGCTCTGTTCTTCAACGCCATAGGCACCCGTGAAGGCGAGTACGACACCAAGGAAGCCTACGCCGAACTGCGCGATCTGGAAGAGTGTGCCGGGCTCGCTCTGGGCTCGCCGACCCGCTTCGGCAACATGGCCGCACCGCTCAAGCACTTTCTCGACTCGAGCTCGGGCCTGTGGCTGGCAGGAGCCCTGGCCGGCAAGCCCGGCTGCGTGTTCACCTCGACGAGCTCGATGCACGGGGGCAACGAATCCACCCTGCTGTCGATGATGCTGCCGCTGCTGCACCACGGAATGCTGATTCTGGGCATACCTTTCAGCGAAACCGCGCTCGGCGAAACGCGTGGCGGCGGCACCCCTTATGGCGCCAGTCACGTGGCCGGTCCTGCCAACGACCAGCCGATCTCAGACCATGAGAAAGCACTGGCCTACCAACTTGGCAGGCGTCTCGCTTCCACCGCAGTCAAACTGAATGACACCAGTGCGGGCGGGTGATCAACAGTTTGCCCGCTTCGAGAATATCTTTCGCCGGGCCGCGGGCGCCAGCCTGATTCTGCTCATCATGGGATGTCTTGCCTGGGAGGCTGTGCTCGCGCCATTGCGACCCGGGGGTTCCTGGCTGATCCTGAAAGTCCTGCCCCTGCTATTGCCGCTCCGCGGCATACTCCATGGGCGCCGCTACACCTACCAGTGGTCCAGCATGCTGGTCCTGGCCTATTTCACTGAAGGGGCAGTCCGCGCGTGGTCGGATGCAACCCCGTCGGCCTGGTATGCGATGGCGGAAGTATGTTTGGCACTGACCTTTTTCGCGGCGACCGTCGGGTACTCCTGGATCACGCGTCCTTCGCGCCGACAGGGTCCGAAAAACGTGCCTTGAGGACGCCGGCAATCACCGGCAGCACACTGACAATGACAATACCGATCACCAACAAGCCCTGGTTTTTCTGAATCCAGGGAATGTTGCCGAAAAAGTACCCGAGGTAAGTCAGGCCTGCCACCCAGACGCCCGCACCAAACACGGTGTAGGCAAGGTAGCGCGGACGGCCCATCGCGGCCATGCCCGCAACAAACGGCACATAGGTACGCAGGAAAGGTACGAAACGGGCGACCACCACGGCAGCCGGCCCCCATTTCTCGAAAAACTCGTGCGTGCGCTCCAGGTGCTTCGGGTTCAACCAACGCGACTGGTTGTTGACGAAAAATCGATTGCCGAAATAGCGCCCGATTTCATAGTTGGTGATGTTGCCCAACACAGCGGCGGTAAACATGACCGCCACCAGGAGGTGAATGTTCATGCCGCCCAATGCCGCGATCGAACCCGCCACAAACAGGAGTGAATCGCCGGGCAGGAACGGGGTAACAACGAGTCCGGTCTCGGCAAATATCACCAGAAACAGGATGGCGTAGATCCATACGCCGTATTGCGCCGTCCATGCCTGAAGATAGACGTTCAGGTGCAGGACAACGTCTATCGCGGCAAGCAGCCATTCCATTCAATTGCTCCGCCGACGCATTCGTCGACTACGGCTGCGCGGAGATTACTTCGGAATCGCCTTCCTTCTTGACCGGTTTGACGAAATCCTCGCGGGAGACCCCCAGATACTTGGCGATTGGACAAGCGACCAATACCGAGGAATAAATACCAAAGCAGATTCCGATGGTGAGCGCCAACGCGAAGTAGTGCAGGCTGGGGCCACCGAAAACCAGCATCGCCAGGACCATCAACTGGGTCAGGCCATGGGTGATGAT
>CAYSKY010000830.1:0-1796 GCA_964431425.1 uncultured Burkholderiales bacterium | reverse complement strand
ACAATGGCGCCGTTCTTGAGGTGCGGGCCGATGGCGCGGCTCGCGCTGATCAGCGGCGCGAAATCCGGCAGGCGTGCTTCGTCGACCGGCGTCGGTACGGCGATGATCACTACATCGGCCTTCGCCAACAGCGATGCATCGGTGGTGCAGGTGAGTCGCGTGGCGGCACGCAGGTCTTCACTTGAAACTTCACCGGTGGGGTCGACGTGGCGGTTGTACGCCTCGACTTTTTCACGCGCCAGGTCGCAGCCGACGGTATCAAATTTCTTGCCGAATTCCACCGCGAGCGGCAGACCCACATAGCCCAGCCCGATGACGCCGACTGTGATTGCACTCATGAAACTCTCCCTGACATGTTTATTGGTAATGATGACTGCGCGGCATGGCGCACGCCGGTATTAGACCTTGTAGTAATCGCGATACCAGGCGATGAACCGTTCGATGCCGGTTTCGACGCTGGTCTGCGGGCGGAAATTCACCCACGCTTCCAGGCGCGAGACATCGGCGGCCGTCGCCGGGACATCGCCGGGCTGCATCGGCAGCATTTCCATTTTTGCCTTGATTCCGAGCGCCGACTCGACCGCGTTGATATAGCGCATCAGCTGCACCGGCATATTGTTGCCAATGTTGAACACGCGCCACGGCGCGTAACTGGTCGCCGGGTTGGGGCGGTCGCCGGACCAGTCCGGGTCCGGCGTGGCCGGCCGATCAACAACGCGCACCACACCTTCGACGATGTCATCGACAAACGTGAAGTCGCGGACCATGTTGCCGTGGTTGAACACCGTGATGGGTTCGCCCGCCAAAATGGCCTTGGTGAACTTGAACAGTGCCATGTCCGGCCTGCCCCAGGGACCGTAGACGGTGAAGAAGCGCAGGCCGGTGCAGGGTAGCTTGAACAGATCGGCGTAGCAGTGGGCCATGAGCTCGTTGGCCTTTTTGCTCGCCGCATACAGCGAAATCGGATGATCAACGGAATCTGACTCGGAAAATGGCAGTTTGGTGTTGGCCCCGTAGACCGAGCTGGAGGATGCGAACACCAGATGCTTCACCTTGTTGTGCCGGCAGCCTTCGAGGATGTTGGTAAAGCCGACCAGATTGGCGTCTACATAGGCCTGAGGATTTTCCAGCGAGTAGCGGACGCCCGCCTGTGCGGCGAGGTTTACCACCGCGTCAAAGCCTTCCAGCGCAAACAGTGCATCCATGCCGCGTTTGTCGGCGATGTCCATCTTGATGAAGCGAAAGGCCGGATAGGGCGCGAACCGCTTGAGGCGGTTTTCTTTGAGCGCGACGTCGTAGTAGTCGTTCAGATTGTCGATGCCAACCACCGTGTCACCGCGTTCCACAAGGCGCAGGGACAGGTGGTGGCCGATAAATCCGGCGGCGCCGGTGACAAGGATTTTCATGTTCTTCTGGGAGGAAACTCGGCTGGATCAAAACGGCCGGTAGCGGCAAGGCGCGCCGGTAGCGGGCGGCATCGCCAGCTCACGAGATTATAACGGCTGGGGCGGCGCGGGGCCGGTCGACACGGATTTGGCAGGCTTACGGTGCACGCGGGATAATCCCGCGTCACCACTTTTCAGGAATCCAGCAATGTCAGGCGGAAAATTTCACGTACACGGCCCTCATGACCATGCCGTCGAGCACGAAGCACACGGCGCGCATGGTGGCGATGGTGCCGGCCATGGCGCCAGTCTCGGCCAGCAAGTGGCCATCTTCACCGCCATTCTGGCCACTTTGGGTGCCATCGTCAGCTACCTGGGCGGACATACCCAGAACGAAGCCCTGTATTACAA
>CAYSKY010000829.1:0-1808 GCA_964431425.1 uncultured Burkholderiales bacterium | reverse complement strand
CGGAGCTGGGCGAGGGCGATGCCGGTGCGGCACGTATTTACGCCCAGGCGTTCAGCAAGAATCCCGAGTTCTATTCGTTCTATCGGAGCATGGAAGCCTATCGCAGCAGCTTCAAGAACAAGAGCGATGTGATGGTGCTGGAACCGAGTTCGGACTTCTTCAAGTACCTGCGCAACCCGAACAAAGGCGGCAAGTAAGTTTTCCGGCGCACTGCGCCTGACTTGCGTATAATTCGTCAACGGCGCGTCCCAAACAGGGGCGCGCCGTTTGTGTTTTCCAAGTCATGAAATCGTGAAACAACTCCTGCTCGCCGGATTGGCCCTGATGTTGGTTTTTGAGGGGCTGCTGCCACTGTTTGCGCCCAAGGCGTGGCGGGAGACCATCCAACGCATCCTTGCATTCAATGATGGGCAATTGCGCTTCGTCGGGCTGCTTTCAATGCTCTGCGGTCTTGCGCTGTTGTACCTGGTGAGCTGACGTGAGAACCTGGATTCTTCCCGAGCATATCGAGGACCTGCTGCCCGCCGACGCGCGCAAGCTGGAGCGCCTGCGCCGCCTCGCGCTGGACCTGTTCGAGCGCCACGGCTATGAACTGGTGATGCCGCCGTTGCTCGAGTACATCGAGTCCCTGTTGTCGAGTACCGGCCATGACATGGACCTCGCCACATTCAAGCTGGTCGACCAGATTTCCGGCCGCACCATGGGGGTGCGCGCTGATACCACGCCGCAGGTTGCACGCATTGATGCACACCTGCTGAATCGCCAGGGCGTGGCGCGCCTGTGCTACGCCGGGAGCGTTCTGCATACCCTTCCGGCCGGCCTCGGCAAGAGCCGCCAGCCGTTTCAGGCCGGTGCCGAACTCTACGGACATGCGGGTCTTGAAGCAGACCGGGAAGTGCAGCAACTGATGGTGGACGTATTGTCGGCACTGGGGGTGCCCGGCGTTCAGATCGATATCGGGCACCCGGCAGTGTTTCGCTCGCTGGCAGCCAGTGCGGGGCTTGCGACGGATCTTGCCGAGCGCGTGTTCCTCGCCACGGCGGCGAAGGACATCCCTTCCTTGCGTGCCTTGCTGGCACCCAAGGGTGCCGCCGCGGGGCCATTGCTGGCGCTGCCGACACTGTACGGCGACGCAACCGTGCTGGAGCGTGCGCGCGCGCTGTTGCCGGCGGGTGACCAGATTCAATCGGCGATTGCAGACCTGGAAACCATTCACGCCCAGTTCTCGGCGCAGGGCATCAAGGTCAGCATCGACCTGGGCGAACTGGGTGGATTCAACTATGAAAGCGGCATCACATTTTCGGCATATGCCGATGGCGCGGCCGACGCGGTGGCGCGGGGTGGGCGTTACGACGAGGTCGGCAAGGCATTTGGCCGCGCGCGGCCCGCGACCGGGTTCAGCCTGGACCTGAAGGCATTGCTTCCGTTGGTGAAGGACCTGCCGGCGCGCAGCGCCATACTCGGGCCCGCGGCACCGGACGCGACTGCGCTGGCCGAGATGTCGCGCCTTCGCCAGTCGGGCGAAACGGTCATTGCCTACCTGCCCGGGCATGAGCGGCACCTGGCAGAGCTGGCCTGCGATCGGCAACTCGTTCAATCCGGCGGCCGTTGGGCCGTCGTTCCAATGGCTTAACAAGGAATCAATATGGCAAAGAATGTCGTCGTCATCGGTACCCAGTGGGGGGATGAGGGCAAAGGCAAGATCGTCGATTGGCTGACGGATGAAGTGGCGGCGGTGGTTCGCTTTCAGGGCGGCCACAACGCCGGCCACACGCTGGTGGTCAACGGCAAAAAGACCATCCTTCGGC
>CAYSKY010000828.1:0-1811 GCA_964431425.1 uncultured Burkholderiales bacterium | reverse complement strand
TCTCATCCTTGTGATGCGCGAACAATTCCATTTCCTGCAGTCGCATCGGCGCTTCCGCGTCCAGTGCGGCCTGGTTCTCGCCGATGAGGCTGTCTTCCACCCAGGCGATGGCACTGTCGAGATCGGGAAGAATCCGTACCCCGTCTTCGGCGGAGCCGCCAAAGTCCAACTGTTCGAGCAGATTGCTGCCCTTGCGCCGGCTGGTGTGTACGCCGCTCAGCAACAGGACCGCGCCGCGCGCCCGGATGGAATCGCGGATCTGGCTGAACAGCTGGGCTGCGGTGACGTCGATCGATTGCACCCGTCTCAGGTCGATGATCACGAACCGGTGTGAAGGGATCTCCTGCTCGATATCGCCATAGAGCTGGTAGGTGTTTCCAAAGAACAGCGGCCCCTGCAACTCGAAAATGATGGCCGTGGACTCCATGCCGGAAAGAATGCCCAATTCCCGTTCCGGCCGGTGCCACGTGGATGAGGTATCGCCGAGGTCCATCTTGTTGCGCACCACGACGCCGCCGATCTGTTCCCGCACAAACAGCACCATCGCGAGGCCCACGCCCACCGCCGATGCCGCAATCAGGCCCACGGTGATGGCCACCACAATGACGGCGAGCACCACCATGAAATCAAGGATGCGGGCCCGGGTCCTGAGGTAGCGCAGTGGCTCGCGGTCGATCATTCGTACGCCGACAACCATCAGGATGCCTGCGAGCGCCGCCACCGGTATCCAGGTGATCAGCGATCCCAGCAGCAGGCCGGCCACCAGCGCAAAGGCGCCTTCGGCAATGCCGCCCCAGCGCGATTCGATACCGCTGTTCAGCCCGACCAGCGTGGCCCCCATGGTTCCCGCACCGGAGATGCCGCCGCAGGCGGAGGAGGCGATATTGGCCACGCCCTGGGCCATCAGTTCGCGGTCGGATGCGTGGCGGCTGCGGGTCAGCTTGTCGAGCACCACACACGTCTTAAGGGTATCGATCGACAACAGCGCGGCCAGGGTGACGGCACTGCCCAGCAGCCCTGCCAGGTGTGCGGAACTCATCCTGCTGATACCGTCCCAGCGGCTGGCGAGCGAGTCGGCAAAGCCGGTGCCGGGCGCGATGGCGGAACCGATGATCAATGTATTGCCGGCTGTTGAGAGCAGGGTGGCGTCGCCGGCCGCGAACGCAAAGTAGGTGGTGATGCCGGCCAGCAGTCCCAGGATGGTGCCCGGCACCCGCTCCGTCCAGTGGGATGCACCGATGGAGACGATCACAGTGACCATGCCGACGCCAATGGCGCGCCAATCCCATCCGCCCGGGGAGATCAGCGAAGGCCACCAGGCGGCGCCGTCCGGCATCCCCAGAAAGTGGGGGATCTGGCTGCCGATGATGATGAGACCGACCGCGGTCATGTAGCCGCTGACCACCGGATACGGGATGTACTTGATCAGCCTGCCCACGCCGACCAGGCCGAGTAGCACCTGGATCAGTCCGGCCAGCAGGCCGACGATGGTGAGCAACAGGACAATCACGCCGGGGTCGTCGCCGCGCTTGACCATGTCGATGGCGAACGCGGACAGCACCGCGGCGGCCGGTGCGCAGGGTGCACTGATGAGACGGGGCGCGCCGCCCAAGGTGGAGGCCAGCAGGCCGATCAGCGTGGCGCCGACGATACCGGCCACCGCCCCCTGGCCTGCAAAGGCCGGGCCGATAGCGCCGTACACCGTCACGCCGAAGGCGATTGCCGCCGGCAGCGCCACAAACATGGCGGCCAGTCCGCCCCAGATATCACCGCGCCCTGGGAGGCGGGGCGTCTCGTTTGCGAGCCAGTTC
>CAYSKY010000827.1:0-1812 GCA_964431425.1 uncultured Burkholderiales bacterium | reverse complement strand
GCCGGTGCCATCACCGCCACCAGCCACGGCGAGGTCGAGGCGGCAAGGGCCATGGGCATGGATACCGCCACGCTGTACCGGCGCATCCTGCTGCCGTCCGCGTTGCGGCGCGCACTGCCGGCCTACAGCAACGAAGTCATCATGATGCTGCACGGCACCTCGCTGGCCAGCATTGTCACGCTGGCCGACATCACCGGTGCCGCCCGCGAAACCAACTCGAAGTACTACCTGCCCTTCGAGGCCTTCATCACCGCCGCCGGGTTCTACCTGTGCCTCACTTTTGTGCTGGTGGGTTTGTTCCACCTTGCTGAAAAACGCTGGCTGATACATCTGGCGCCACGCACCTGAATCAAAACCCGCGGGCAACCAGCCCGGACACACAACAATGAAAACCATCACCCATCCGCTCGTATCCACCTACCTTGGCACCCAGCGCAACCTCGTCAGCTTTCATTACGGTGAGCCCGGCAGTGGCGAGAAGATTTACGTGCAGGCCTCGCTGCACGCCGACGAACTGCCCGGCATGCTGGTCGCCCACCATTTGCGGCAACAACTGGCCGCGCTGGAGGCCGCCGGCAAAATTCGCGGCGAAGTGATCGTGGTGCCGGTGGCCAATCCTATCGGCCTGTCCCAAACGCTGCTGCGCTACCAGATCGGGCGCTTCGAGATCGCTTCGGGAGAAAACTACAACCGGCACTACCCGGCGCTGTATCCGCTGATCGCGGACAAGCTCGACGGTGTACTGACCGGCGACGCCACACACAATAAAGAAGCGGTACGTGCCGCCATGCGCAGAGCGCTCGACGAACTCGCGCCCGACACCGAACTGGACAGCCTGCGGCGCACGGTGATGCGGCTTTCGTGCGATGCCGACGTGGTGCTGGACCTGCATTGCGACTCGGAGGCGGTGCTGCATCTTTATACCGGCACGCCGCTATGGGACCAGTGTGAACCGCTGGCGCGTTACATGGGCGCGCACGCCACACTGCTGGCCACGGAAAGTGGCGACAACCCGTTTGACGAAGCCTGCTCGCAGACCTGGTGGCAGCTGTCCGATCACTTCAAGTCGCGCTTCCCGATCCCCATGGGCTGCCTGTCGGTGACGGTGGAGTTGCGCGGTGAAGCGGACGTAACCCACACGCAGGCAGCGCAGGACACGTCTGCCATCATCGCCTTCCTGTCGCATCGCGGCGTGATTGCGCAAACGCCGCCGCCGCTGCCGGATCTGTTGCAGCCCGCCACACCGCTGGCCGGCTCCGAGGCCATCGCCTCGCCTGTCAGCGGTGTGGTGGTGTATCTCAAACAGCCCGGCGACTGGATCAACAAGGGCGATGCCATCGCCGAAGTGGTGGATCCGATCACCGGCGCCGCCTGTACGCTCACCAGCAACACCGAGGGCGTGATGTATGCCCGCGAGAACCGCTACTTCGCCTCGGCCGGCATGAAGGTGGCCAAGGTCGCCGGCAAGACGGCTTTTCGCACCGGCAAGCTGTTGAGTGCCTGATCAAGACAATGACCCACGCCGCCCCCCAGCCCGCCGCTGAACCCGCTGCCGTCGAAAAACTGCGCGTCACTGACCTGCACAAGCGCTACGGCAGCAACGAAGTGCTCAAGGGCGTTTCCGTCAGCGCCAATGCCGGCGATGTGACGTGCATCATCGGCTCCAGCGGATCGGGCAAGAGCACGCTGCTGCGATGCATCAACCTGCTGGAGCAGCCACACCAGGGCCACATCATCCTCAACGGGGAAGAGCTAAAACTGGTACCGGACAAGACCGGTGCGCTCATGGCGGCCGACCATCGGCAACTGCAG
>CAYSKY010000826.1:0-1814 GCA_964431425.1 uncultured Burkholderiales bacterium | reverse complement strand
GCCGAGGCAGGCAGCTTCACCCGTGCCGCCCAGCAGCTGGGTATCCAGCAGCCACCGCTCAGCCAGCAAGTGAAAGCACTGGAACAGGAATTGGGGTTTGCCCTGTTTGCCCGCAACCCGAAGGGGGTGTCGCTGACGGTGGGCGGCGGCGTATTTCTGAATGAGGCGCGCCGGCTGCTGGCCAGCCTCACCCGGGCGAAAGGCCTCGCCGCCAGCGCGGCCGGCGGCACCACCGGCCGGTTTTCGCTGGGCTTCACCACGTCCAACATCACCCACCGGCTGTCGCCCCGGTTGATCAAGGCATTCCGTCACGCCTATCCGGACGTGGAAATCGAGATCCACGAAGGCAGTGCCGCCAAGCTCATCGACTCCATCGTCGCCGGCCGGCTGGACATGTGCATGGTGCGCATCCCGGTGGCGCGACCGCCCGGCGTGGGGTTTCGGGTGCTGGGGCAGGAACGCCTGCTGCTGATCATCCCCCGCGGCCACGCATTGGAAGCGCAGGTACGGCCCGGGGCGCGGGGCGGCCTGCCGACACTGCCCCTCAAGGCAATGAAGGACGAGCCGTTCATCTTCGTGCGCCGCCCCGGCGGCATGGGCATTTATTCGGAACTCATCGATGTCTGCGCGCGGCTGGGCTTCAAACCGAAGGTGGCAGCCGAAGTGGAAAACATGTTGACCAATGTTGCCCTGGTCGCCGCCGGCGTGGGCGTCTCGGCGGTGCCGGCCTCGATGCAGTTTGTGCATCAGGACGAGGTGCTGTTCCTGCAACCGCGCGACTCGTCACAGTTCAATGTGCCGGTCACGGTGGCCTACGACGAGGTCAATCCCAACCCGGCGGCACAGCGCTTCCTCGAGTTTTCAACGCGCTTCTGGAAAGAGGAAGAGCGCGCACTGGCAACCGTCGGCGCCCACACCAAGACCTGAAACACAAGCGCTGGCGCGCCTCTCCAGCCACTTTTGGCCTGGAAGCCTCGCCAATGCTGGACCTTACGGAACGACCTCCACGTTGATGTCGCGGCTGTCGGCCAGGCCCGCCTCATCGACCACCCGCAATACAAAGCGCCCCGCCTTGGGCGGCTGCCAGTTGATCGTCTCGCCGGCAGACGCTTCGCCGATAAAGGCTTCGTTGGAAAACCAGAACTGTTTGCCGCGCACGCCCTCTGCCCGCAGCGTAATCGGCACCGGCTTTGAGAGACGCGTGGTGTAGGTCACCGCGCGCAGCGGCGAGACGATCTGCGGTTCTTTTCCGTTGCTGCGATCCTGTTTGCGGCCGTCGCAGTCCGGCACGCGTGGCGCGTCGCGTCGCGGCATGCCGGCATCACGAAACAGGCGTTGCATGTCGGACGGCCACTGCTCGATCACCTGCCATTGCGTCGTCGCGCTTTCCTCGCACACCGCCTCACCCGTGCGTTTGTCGATCAGCACCCGTTTGTGCAGCTGCGAAACGCGGATGGGCGATTTGCCCGGCAGGTACCAGGTGGAGACTCGCTGGGGGCAATCGGCATTGGGCAGATCTCCCGAGCCCGCACACACCTCGACGCGGGTGAGTTTGCCCGGCGGCAGGCGCGGTGCTTCATTGCCGGCCATGCCTTCGCTGCGCAACGCATCGACGATGTTGAAGAACAGCGGCGCCGCCGCCGACACACCGATGAAGGCCGGATTGCTGCTGCCGTCGAAATTGCCCACCCAGACTACCAACACATAGCGGCCGAACACGCCGGCGGTCCAGGCGTCGCGAAATCCCCATGACGTGCCGGTCTTCCACGCCACGGGCGGCGAGGCCGGCTGGCCGGTGTCGGGACGCGGATTGG
>CAYSKY010000825.1:0-1815 GCA_964431425.1 uncultured Burkholderiales bacterium | reverse complement strand
GCCGCAGACCAAAGCGCTGCAGGCGGGAGTCGAGATCGTCGTCGCCACCCCCGGTCGGCTGCTGGACCACCTGAAGCAGAAAACCATCAATCTTTCGCAGGTGAAGATTCTGGTTCTGGACGAGGCGGACCGCATGCTGGACATGGGTTTCCTGCCGGATATCCGAAGCATTCTTGCCACACTGCCCCCCTTCCGCCAGAACCTGTTGTTCTCAGCCACCTTTTCCGAAGAAATCAAGAAGCTCGCCAACCAGATCATGCGCAATCCGCAGATGATCGAGGTGGCACGCCGCAACGCGCCGGCAGAGTTGGTCACGCATCAGGTTTATGAGATTCCCGGGGCCAACAAGCATGCGTTGCTCGCGCACCTGATCCGCTCCCGCAACATGACCCAGGTGCTTGTTTTTACCCGCATGAAGCGCGACGCCGACCGGTTGGCAAAACAGTTGCAAAAGGACGGGCTTGGTGCTGCGGCCATCCACAGCGATCGCAGCCAGGCCGAGCGCATGCAGGCCCTGGAAGAATTCAAACAGGGCAAGACACCGATTCTCGTCGCGACCGACATTGCCGCTCGCGGCCTCGATATCGACCAGCTGCCTTTTGTGATCAATTACGAACTGCCGCACGTACCCGAAGACTATGTGCACCGTATCGGTCGCACCGGCCGGGCCGGCACCCCCGGAGAGGCCATCTCACTGGTGGGGCCCGATGAACGTGAGTTTCTGGTCAATATCGAGAAGCTTCTGAAACGCGAAATCCCCCGCCTTGAGGCGCCGGAGTTGGGTGGGCGCCGCGAGCGCCCCGCCCGCACAGAGTCGGTGGACGGCGAAGAAAGCCCGGAAGAGCGCCGGCAGCGGCGCGGCATTCGCGACGCCAAGGCCTCGGGTCACCGGCGTTCGGGCAGGCAACCGGAGGACCGGAATGCTGCGCCCGCTGCGCACGGTCAGTTCGACTTCTCACGCCCCTATGAACCCAAGCCGGCGCCTGTAGCCGCAACGGTCAACGATGAACCTGTCCCCAGCCCGAAGAAGCCCGCAGTTCGCAAAGTCGGTGCACTATTGGGCGGGCTGGGCAAAGCCAAGGCCGGGAACTAATCAGGCGTGGCCCGGCCCGACGGATGTTGTCCGTCGTGTGCTTGACCCCCGTCAACGCTGGCGGTACTGCGAAGAGCAGCATACTTAAACGGCAGGTTCAAAGGAGGTCTTATGTACAAGCATTTGCTGGTACCGGTGGACGGGTCGCCACTCTCATTGAAGGCGCTGGATTCAGCGGCCGGCCTCGCGGGCGCACTGGGCGCCGTTATTACCGTGGTGACGGTTTCACCGCCGTTCCCGATGATGGTGGCCGGTGATGGCTATGTACTTGATTTGAATAGCTCCTCCGAGTGGGAAGCCTCCATCGAGCGACATTCCGTGAAGGTCAGACAGGCGGCGGAAAAACGCGCCAAGTCCAAGAATGTAACGATTAAATTTGTCAGTGTTGTGGCCGAGCAGCCCTACGAGGGCATCATCAACACAGCCAAAAAGTCAAAGTGCGACGTCATTGTCATGGCCTCGCACGGACGCAAGGGTCTGTCAGCCCTGTTGTTGGGGAGTGAAACCACCAAGGTACTCACCCACTCGAAGATCCCGGTGCTGGTCTGCCGCTGACGCGACAGGCGGGTCCTCAGCGGACGTGATGGGCGTATATCGCCTGCAGGCCGCCGATGTCGAGGATTCGCACGTGTTTCTGGTCGACTTCAATCAGCGAGTCGGCCTGGAACTTTGAAAAGGCACGGCTCACAGTCTCCAGTTTCAGACCGAGATAGCTGCCGATC
>CAYSKY010000824.1:0-1816 GCA_964431425.1 uncultured Burkholderiales bacterium | reverse complement strand
GATAGCGCCCGAACTGGTTGCACTGCCAGATTTCCACCAGCGCATCGCGTACCGGCCGGCCGCGTCCATCGATGACCCTGCCGCTCAGATCCAGCAAGGCGCCGGCAGCCATGCCGCTTTTGCCGGCGATGGTGGTGAGGTCGTTGTCCTGGTCCAGCGGCAAGTCTTGCGGTCGTGGGTAGAAAGGTCCCTCGGTCATGGCCGGCGTCTTCATCGCCGCCCACGCGCCCGCCGGATGGATCGCGCCAGCCATGCCTACTGCCGACCATGCGAGCCAGCGCCTCCTGCCGTTGTCGATTGACATACTCTGCTCCGGCCGCGTCGAGCGGCGGTGAATTGCGGTAAATCAACACCATACGCCAGCAGGCGCCGCCAACCTAGGCATTTCGCCGCCCGTGCCGCTACACTGGCGAAACAAGTTGGACAATCTGGAGCAGACATGCCCGTCATAGAAGTCAAGCATCCGCTGGTGAAGCACAAGATCGGCCTCATGCGCCGTGCGGACATCAGCACCAAGTCATTTCGTGAACTGACCGCCGAAATCGGGCGGCTTCTGGCCTATGAGGCCTGCAAGGATTTCACGCTCGAAAAAACCCACGTCACCGGCTGGTGCGGTGAGGTGGAGATCGACCAGATCAAAGGCAAGAAGGTGACGCTGGTGCCGATCCTGCGCGCCGGGCTCGGCATGCTCGACGGCGTCCTGGACATGATCCCCAGTGCCAAGGTCAGCGTGGTGGGTATCTCGCGTAACCACGAAACATTGCAGCCCGAGCCCTACTTCGAACGCTTTGTCGGCAAGTTGGATGAACGCGTGGCCATTGTGCTGGACCCGATGCTCGCCACCGCCGGCTCAATGATCGCGACCATCGACATGCTCAAGAAGAACGGCGCCACGCGCATCAAGGGCCTGGTGTTGGTGGCAGCGCCCGAGGGGATTGCGCGGCTCAATGCCGCACACCCTGATGTTGAGATCTACACCGCCGCCATCGACAGTCACCTCAATGAAGTCGGCTACATCATTCCCGGGCTGGGCGACGCCGGCGACAAGATCTTCGGGACCAAGGTGTGATCCTGCTCGGGCTCACGGAGCTGGATGTTGCCGCCCTGATTTGGTTTCTCGCCTGCTGGGTGGCGTATTCGTTTTTCTCCGAGTGGCATGCCCGGCGCAGTCCCAGCCTGATCGCGCGCATGGACTACTACCGCCACCAGTGGATGCGCCGTCTGGTGGAGCGCGAAAATCGCATGGTCGACACCGCCATTGCGCAAAGCCTGTTCCAGGGCAATAACTTTCTGGCCTCGACCTCCATTCTGGTGCTTGGCGGGCTGGCGGCGCTGCTGGGCGCCTCGACCCATGCCGCGTCCATCCTGGCCACCCTGCCCCTCACGCAGGCTTCGTCCGAGCGCGGCTTCGAAATGAAGATCATGCTCATGATCGTCATCTTTGTTTATGCGTTCTTCAAGTTCACCTGTGCCATGCGGCAGTTCAATTTCCTGTCGCTGGCGATCGGAACCGCACCGGGCAAGAACGAATCGCCCATGGTGATCGACGCATTCGTGAACCGCGCTGCAGCACTGGCTTCGCTGGCGGGTGAAAACTCCAATCGTGGCCTGCGGGCGTTCTACTTAGCCATGTCAGCCATGTCGTGGTTTTTGCACCCGGTGCTGTTCATGGGCGCAAGTGCCCTGGTGGTCGGCATCTTGTACCACCGTGAGTTCAAGTCACGCACCCTGCTGGCTCTGATGGAGCCGGCCGCAAACAAGGCCGAGACAAAGTCGTAGAACTAGCATTGGCGCGCCTTTCCGGACACTTTCGGCC